>CALMSP010000055.1 GCA_937872405.1 uncultured Saprospiraceae bacterium
CGCTTTAGGGCTTACGCATACCCAATCAATCCCTGTCGGTATTTGGATGGTACCATTCGTTTCGACGGCAACTTCAAAGCTATGCATATGTAGCGCATCAATAAGTGCTTCATCCAACTGCAGCAATGGTTCGCCACCGGTACATACTACATAGGGTTTGCCAGCGTCCGTAGGCCAAAGCGAGGCTATTTTTGACGCCAGCGCCACCGCTGTGTAGCGGCCACCATTCAGTCCGTCTGTGCCCCAAAAATCAGTATCACAAAACTGACAAATGGCCTTGCTGCGGTCTTCTTCGCGGCCACTCCACAAATTGCAGCCAGTAAACCGACAAAAAACAGCCGGGCGCCCCGATTGCCCACCTTCTCCTTGCAGGGTGTAAAAAATTTCCTTTACTTTATAACGTCGCAGCGTTTGTGTGTCCATTTTAGGCTAATTATTCTAATAATCCTGTATTGAATAACACAAAGTTTGATTTTAAAATTTTATAAAATTTTAAAAATTAGGGTATTGAAAAAATTAAGTGCGTTATCCTGCATTAAATTGGTATAAGCATCCGTCACATAAAAAAATTTGCCAATTGCACATTCAAATCCTTATACAGCATTTCCTTGAAGAAAGTTCGGCTTGATATTATTTTTACTACATTTTTTTATGTCCATATTTATTTTGTTTATTTTTGTTGATAAAAACCATATTACCATGAAAACGATCTACATTGTATTGCTTGCCCATTTTGTCAGCTTACTATGCTGTACCACCGCCTATACTCAAGATGTCATGCAAGATACCTCCAGGTTATGGCGCATCCAAACCATTGATGGCAATGAGTATGTGGGCAAAATCATCTCCAAAGACGGTGAAGAATTGGTACTACAAGACAACAATATAGGCACAATCACCCTGAACATGCAGCGTATCCGGCTAATGCGGGAAGCTGATCCTAAACGTGTTGTACGCGGGCACTACTGGTCGGAAAATCCGCAGTCCACGCGCTATTTTTTTGCTCCGAATGGTTACGGACTGCGCAAGGGCGAAGGCTATTATCAAAATGTGTGGATATTCCTGAATCAGGCGAGTGTAGGACTAACCGACCAGATTTCGATTGGCGTTGGTATGGTTCCGGCGTTTCTGTTTTTCGGAGCACCCACACCAGTGTGGATTACACCCAAAATATCTTTCCCGATCAAAAAAGATGTCTTTAACTTGGGGGTAGGCGCATTAGCGGGTACCGTTATTGGCGAGGATACGGGCGTATTTGGCATTGGATATGGGGTGGCCACGCTCGGCAATCGCGATAAGAACCTCACCTTTGGGCTTGGCTATGGCTTTGTTGATGGCGAATTTTCTAGCCAAGGTTTGGTAACCGTAGGTGGTATGCTGCGCACGGGCAAAAAGGGTTATCTTATGCTGGAAAGTTATTTTGCAGCTGATGGCGGAGTGCTGCTCCTGGGCGGCAGAACCGTATGGAGTAGGATATCGTTAGATTATGGTGGTATTGTACCGTTGTTAGGATATGGTCAATTCGTCATTGGTCCGTGGTTGGGGATTGCTATTCCATTAGGAAAATAAGAAGAGGCTTTGCGAATCTTTAAAATTCCAAATCTGCCAATATGCTGCTATTGTTTTTTACAACAAAAGCCAGGTAACCAACCTGACGAAACCTCAAGAAACAATAGCAGTGGCTTCTATTTCCACCAACATATCAGGCTCTATAAGTGCGCTTACTTCCACCATAGCTGTGGCTGGTTTTATATCGCGGAAAAACTCGCCGTGCGCTCGCCCTACCGCTTCCCATTGGCTAATATCAGTCACATAAATCCGCGTGCGCACCACATGTTCCAGGCCGGCGCCGGCTTGCTGCAAAGCGTGGGCTATTTTTTGTATAATTGTTTTTGTTTGTAGATAAGCATCTGATTTTCCGACCAATACGCCATTTTCTATTGCCGTTGTGCCCGACACTTCTATCATGTTGCCTACTTTGACCGCTCGCGAATACCCGACGGCATCTTCCCATATGGCGCCAGAAGCATAATTGGTGCGATTGTTATTCATTTGAATAGGTATGTTTTTTTTAAATGCCTGATTTTTATACAAAAATTTGATACCCAGCATTTTATAAGTAAAAGTAAATAATATATTTATGCATTCTAAATAAATCGTTTTGGTGTATCGTAGTATTTATACCATTTTCAGCCAGAAAAGACGTATTTAAATTCCATTAAACACTTGTTTTTTAGTTTCTTCTGGTATCTGGCATCCAACATTTACAATCATATTAATCTGCCAGCCGGAACTGATAATCGCGGAAACGCAGAATATTTACATATTTATTTTCAAAACGCTGAATAGGCAAATTTTCCGTACCTGATGTTGTGGTTGGTGTTACCACCCGTTCAAATTCAAAGCGCGTGTGCAGCATTTGCGTGGGTTCATTTTCCAGATAATATTGAAATTTTGTACCATATTTTTTCAGCATTCGCCCGCAGAATAAGGTCAAATCATAGCCCATGTAGCCTTCTGGTCGCGGTACGGCACCATAGCGATCATAAAAACGGCGCCGGAAAAATTGCGTTTCATTAAAAAGCGGATTAATATGGGTGCTGTTGCTTATGTGTACATTTAGTCGTTCATAATAATCGTAATCAATCATTTCAAAATCCATCCATTGCGGCATACCATATATTACAATTTGAGTAGAAGCTTTACGTGCGAGATCTAATTTTCGCATAAGCGAATAAATAAAAGTTTCGCTCGACCAGGAAGGCACCACAATCACGGTTGTATCGTGTTGTAAAAGTGGCAACACATTCATATTATTAATATCCGTAGCATTATCTCTAACGATAAAATCGCGAAATCGGCGCGCAGCGGACGTACCCTGCCGGCGTGCATACTCATTTTGGAAGTAAGCTAATCGTTCCAATTCTTCCGGTTTGTCGCGAGCGACAAGCACCACCTGCTCTGGGCGGTAGCGTTGTAAAATATGGCGTGTAATGGCTTCGCAGTGCGTTGGTAATCCAGGGCTGACCTGTACGTAATTGGGGTTATTCGATGTCACATCGTTGGCAGTAGTAGCCGGCGACATCACTGTTTTGTCTTTGGTGCGCGCTAAATCCGCCAAGTAGCGAGCGGTTTCGCGGCGATAGGGCCCGATAATAAGGTGTGCATTTTGCAGATCGGCATTAGTACGCACCATTTGCGCTGCCGCTGGTTCGGATGTCTCTCGGCTATCTATGACGGACACGTTCAGGTTGATGCCTTGGGCTTGAAGGTCTTCCAATGCGAGTCGGGAGCCACCATAGAAGTGCAGGGCCCATTCGGAGCCATTTGGCAGGTTACTATTTGGTGAAAAGCGATCGGTAAGGAACGGCAGGGCGATAACAACATTATAAACGGAAAAAAACTCAGAATTTACCTCCTGATTTATTGGTCGCGAATCCAAGCGAGTCGGTTGCGGCGCCGCTGGCTCCTGTGTGCCCGTGAATACTTCGGTCGTGCCAGAAGTGATGATCCGATCAGGATTGACAGGAATATCGCGCCAGCGAATGGTATCCATCCGTTCTACCGGTGCATTTTGAATAATAACGTAGGTTCCGGTTTCGGGGTCGAGTACGCGACGCGGTTGTATCGGGTCTAATTCGCCATTACTTGTACGGTCGGGATTGGGTTTGGGAGGTACCGGTTGAAAAAGATTGCAAGCTGACAGCAGCAGCGGTGCAAGCAAAAGTAAGGGTAGTATTCTACTCCCATTCAATGGTAGCCGGAGGTTTGGTGCTAATGTCATACACTACGCGGTTTATACCTTTCACATTATTGATAATTTCGCTCGAAACCAGCGCCAGAAAATCGTGCGGCAAATGGCTCCATTCGGCGGTCATGCCATCCGTAGAATTAACCGCCCGCAGAGCAATTGCCTGTTCGTATGTACGCTCGTCTCCCATGACGCCAACAGAATGAATTGGCAGTAAGATGGCGCCAGCCTGCCATATTTTATCGTAAAGGTCGTATTTTTTCAGATTATTCATGTAAATTGCGTCAGCTTCTTGCAGCAGCGCCACTTTTTCTGCTGTAATATCTCCGAGTATTCGGATACCTAACCCGGGCCCAGGGAATGGATGCCGCCCCAAAATGGCGCTCGGAATATCTAATTCTCGCCCAACCCGCCTTACTTCATCCTTAAAAAGCATGCGCAGGGGTTCTATAATTTTCAGATGCAATTTTTCTGGCAAGCCGCCTACGTTGTGGTGGGATTTGATGGTAACAGAAGGACCATGCACGGATACCGACTCAATAACATCAGGATAGATGGTGCCCTGCCCAAGCCATTCTACAGCATCTAATTTAGCCGCTTCTGCCTCAAATACTTCAATGAATACTTTACCTATGATTTTGCGTTTCTCTTCAGGGTTAGATACGCCAGCCAATTCTTTGTAGAAACGAGCTTTAGCATCAATGCCAATGACATTTAATCCTAAGTCTTTATAAGAATGCAAAACCTCTTCGTATTCCCCTTTTCGAAGCAATCCATTGTCCACAAAAAAGCAAATGAGTTGGTCACCAATAGCTCGGTCGAGCAGGGTGGCGGCCACTGTAGAATCCACGCCGCCGGAGAGCGCCATCAGCACATGTTCTTTACCGATGCGGTCGCGTAATTCGGCTACCGTATGTTCTACGAAAGATGCGGGCGTCCAATCGCCTCGACAACCAGCAATATCGTAACAAAAATTGCGCAACAACAGCCCACCGTCCACACTATGCGTTACCTCGGGGTGAAATTGTAAGCAATAAACCGGCGCTCCAAATGCCGTTTCCTGCGAGCGAAATGCGGCTACATCAATGCTGTCGGTACTGGCAAGCAATTCAAATTGCGCTGGTATCGCCATGATGGTATCGCCATGTGACATCCACACCTGCGACCCCGCTGCCACATTGCGCAGCAGTGGATCCGATGGATGCACTTGGCTTAGGTTCGCCTTTCCGTACTCGCGCTTCAACGAACGCTGTACCGCCCCCCCGTAAAAGTCGGCAATGAGCTGTGCACCATAACAAATACCCAGCACTGGTCGCTGCCCTATGATGGCAGCTAAATCCAAGCGAAGGGCATTCGCATCTGTCACGGAAAAAGGACTTCCCGAAAGAATGACCGCTTTGGTGGCATCGTCTAATTGGGGTACTTTATTGTAGGGTACAATTTCACAATAAATATTTAGCTCGCGTATTCTTCTGGCAATCAGTTGCGTATATTGCGAACCAAAATCAAGAATCAATATTTGCTCATTCATGCTGCAAAGATAAATATTTTGCTCATTTACCTGTCATGACACCAGCCTCAACAGAAGGATTTTCTATTGTACAGACCAGTTCTTTTCAATAATTTTGACGCACACGGCAAGATAAAAAAACGAATCAACATCCGAATTACCCACAGCATAGAAGCAGGCAACGTATGAGCATCATTATGGTCACCGGATTACCGGGCACAGGCAAATCCACTTTTGCGGCTGCATTGGCCGAAGCCATCAATGCAGCTCATTTGAATACAGATGTGATTCGAAACGCCTTGGGGAAGCGGGGGCAATACGACGACGATAGCAAAATAGCGGTTTACCATGCCCTATTAGGGCAAGCGGCCACATGTTTGACGAATGGGCAAACGGTGGTCATAGATGGTACCTTTTTTCAACAATCCTTTCGGGAATCCTTTCGGCGATTAGCTGCGGATGCCCGAACTTCTATAAGTTGGATAGAAATCTGTGCGGACGAAGCGTTGGTTCGCACGCGCGTGAGCCAGCAACGGGCTTACACAGAGGCAAATTTTGACGTTTATTTGAGTATTAAAGCGCAATACGAACCCCTTACTATAGCGCACCTGAAATTGCGCTCCGACCGCCTCCACATTGATGATATGGTGGTACGGGCAAAGGCGTATTTAAATACATACGTATGACAACTGCACAAATCATGCAACTGGCAGCGGCCTGCGCACCTGCCGGAAAGCCAGCTACGTTAGTTGAAACCCATATTTCATGGGTTTTGCTGACCGACGAGTGGGCCTTTAAAATCAAAAAACCGGTGCAGTTCTCATTTCTTGATTTTTCTACCTTGGAGCGGCGGCACTTTTTTTGCCATCGCGAATTAGAACTCAATGCCCGCCTCACTTCTGGCGTGTACTTGCAGGTACAACCCGTTGTGCAACGCGGCGAAGCTATTCTGATTGGTCAGGAAGGTACTGTTATTGATTACGCCATTCAAATGAAGCGCTTAGATAATACACGACAAATGCACTTGCTGCTGGAGCAAGGCGCCGTAACGCCTACACATATAACGCAATTAGCCAAGCAGATTGCCACGTTTCACGCGCACGCCCACCGAGCCAGCCCCAAGCTAAATATTGAAGCTATGCAGCACAATTTTGCTGACATTTTAAAAATCAACGCTTTCTTACAACAGACGGTCGGAGCGGCGGCCGTTGCCGCCGTAACGCAGGCAGTACAAGCGTCTGCTGACTTCCTTACACAACACGAACATCGGATCATGCAGCGCCAACGGCAAGGATTCGTTGTTGACGGGCACGGCGACCTTCATGCCGGTAATATTTTTTTATTGAAACAACCTGTTATTTTCGATTGTATTGAATTTAATGATGCGCTGCGCCAACTGGATATGCTCGATGAAATCGCTTTCCTTTGCCTCGATCTGCATCAACAACCGGGTTTGGAGCAGCTGTTCTTACAGCAGTACCTGCAACAGATGCCATGCATGGAAACCGAAGAAGACGAACATATTTATCGCTATTATAAGCAGTATCGCGCCAATATCCGACTTAAAGTTGCTTGCTTGCGGGCTATTCAACAGAGCGGCGCCATAGATATGAGGGACATTCAGAATTATTTGCAACTATTGCAAATGTAAGCCCATTTTTATAATAATCATTACACGATAAGCTCATTTGACTCGCTGCCTATTTTAATTTACAAGAACAAAAGTATCATTTAGCTATAAAATTGTAGTTTCCATTATTTCAAAAATAAAATAAATGCTCGTTTTATGAACATGATGTACCTGTTGGACTTATTGGCAGCGCTACCTATTCGCTTTACCATACCGATAGCGATTTTGATTATTGCCTTCTTCACGGTGCGGTGGCTAAAGCAAGGGTGGCGCCATCCTGATGATACGCCCGAAAGCTCTGAGGGTGGTGAGCGTGACTCTGATTTTGTATAATAAATTCAAATTAAATAAAGTGTTTATATTATAAAAAACAGGATCAAACATGATATAACATGCCTGATCCTGAATGCCTATGTTGCCGTTTTTTATGCTATTTTTTTTTAACCTTTCTTTTTCACTTTAATCGTGCAGCCAATCGCTTTGGTCGCATCCGGCTCTGGATTCTTGCCTGCTTCAAGGGCGGCAATAGCGTTTGCTACGTAGTTAATTTTTACCGCTTCCGCATCTTGATAATTATCGTCAATAGCGCCCGTGTATCGAACAATGCGCTGATTGTCAAGCAAATAAACTTCGGGCGTGCGGCTGGCGCCATACATTGGATACACCTTCTGCCCTTCGTCGAGTAGGTATGGGAAGTTGAATCCTTTTTCCTTAGCGCGAATGGCCATTTTATCCAAGGCATCACCAGGTTGTACTTCCGGGTCGTTGGGCTGTATAGCTACCACAGGGTAACCTTGCTTGGAGAAGCGCTCGTGAAGGTCTGCAATACGGTCTTCGTAAGCTACGGCATAGGGGCAGGTATTGCAAGTAAAAATCACAACAAACCCTTTAACGTTCTGATAATCAGCGAGTGATACCATTTTGCCGTCAATGTTTTTGAGCTTGAAATCTGGCGCTTTATCGCCTACTTTCAGTCCTGGCATATCCTGCACGCTGGTTGTCGTTGGCGGAGCGCTGGTTTCTACATTTACCGTCATGGCGGCCATCCACAGACCTACGGCGGCTAATAATACAACAGCTATTACAATGATGTTTTTCATAATAAAATCGTTTTTATGATTTGATGTAATATTCGTTACAAGTATTGATAACTAATTCACAAAACACTGTTAATCAACAATTTATCGCAAAAAAGTTTACTCAAGTGGGGTGGCAAGTAAATATTAAAAAAATGCTTTCACTAATTTTTCGAGGGCTTCATAATCAGGGAATTGTTCGCCGTAAAAATGGCGTTTCTGTGCATTGTAAATCAGCGTCACGGGTATGGCACCATTCCACTGCGGACTTACTTTGTCAATCCAACTATTAAAGTCAATATCCGTTAGCGCGAGCACTTCCGATTGCAATTGATTTTTTTCTACAAAAGGCAGCAGTTTACTTTCTAACTGGCGCGGAAAATCAAGACTAATCAAAATCACGCGCACTTTTTCTGCTCGCAGATTCGCGTGCAGTTGTTCAAAATAAGGTAATTCTTCCACGCAGGGCTTGCACCAAGTTGCCCAGAAATTAATTATGTAAGTCGTATCATTTTTTCGATGAAAAATCGGCTCAATTGAAGTAAATTCGTCATATACTGGGATGCCGCCCAACATCTTTGCCGGCTTGGGGCGGCTATCGTTTTGAGCGTGATCCTGAGCGCTGGCGCAGCCGAAGAGCAAGGTAAGCCCAAGTAGCGTATAGAAGAACTGCATCATGGTGAAGTGCGGTATTTACATGTTGTAACAGCGAAATGACGAAAATGATTTTACAAAACCAAATTATGGACTGTTAAGCTTTCGTTAAAAGCAATCGCACAGAACCCCAAAACCTGGGGTAAAAGTTCTATCTTGCAGCCGAATCAGACTTATATCATGAGCCGAATTTTATATTACACATTGCTGAAACCCTTATCTTATCTGCCTTTGCCGGTATTACATCGCATTTCAGATGTCCTTTTTGTATTATTTTATTACATAATCGGATTTCGTAAAAAAGTAGTATTGGGCAATATGCGCCGAGCTTTTCCCGAACGAAGTGCAGCCGAAATAGAGCAACTCGCGAAGCAATTTTATCAGAATCTGTGCGACATTATCATAGAGTCGGTGCGTATGTTCAGCATATCGCGGGCAGAATTATTGCGCCGGTGTCCGGTGGTCAATCCTGAGCTTTTTGATACCTACATAGCGCAAGGGCGCAGTGCGATCATGGTAGCTGGCCACTGCCACAATTGGGAATTGGCAGCTGTAGCCTGTGGCTTGCAGATACCGCACCAAGCGGTAGGAATTTATCATCCGCTATCTGATCGGTTCATGGATACACGGCTGCGGCATTCGCGTGGGCGCTTCGGTATGGAACTCGTTGCTACCAAAAATGTTGCCCAATTTTTTGAAAACAGTCAGCATCGCCTTACGGTCACTATATTTGGTGCCGACCAATCGCCAAGCGACCCCAAACGCGCTTATTGGACAACTTTTTTGAATCAAGACACTGGAGTTTTGTTTGGCACAGAAAAGTACGCGGTACAGTACAATTATCCAGTGCTATTTGGTAAGGTAAGTAAATTGCGGCGCGGATATTATCAAATGGAATTCGACGTTCTGTCAGAAAATCCGGCAGACACGACCTATGGCACGATCAGCGAACTGCACACACGCGCCCTCGAAACGCAAATTCTGGAAGATCCTGCTGCCTGGCTCTGGACGCATCGCCGCTGGAAACACCAACGCCCCGCGCACACCTGATTTTTTCATTTTATCCTTCATACCACAACGTTCTCTATGATGTCCGATAAGTTTGAAACAATTGCTATACGCACCCAGACAAAGCGTACCCAACAACGCGAACACTCGGTACCGATGTACTTAACCTCCAGCTTTGTGTTTGAGGATACCGAGCAAGCACGCGCCTTGTTTGCGGATGAAATGGCAGGTAATATTTACTCCCGATTTTCTAATCCGAATAATGACGAGTTTATTGAAAAACTTTGTCGCTTAGAAGGTGTTGAGGATGGCGTAGCTACGGCCTCTGGCATGGCGGCAATGTTTTTGAGCATGGCTGCTTTTGTACAACAAGGTGATCATATCGTAGCCTCGCGCTCACTGTTTGGCTCTACGCATCAGATACTAACGCAGCTAATGCCGCGCTGGGGCATAACGCACACGTATGTAGATGCAGATAAACCGGCGCAATTTGAGGCAGCTATACAGCCAAACACAAAGATGATTTTTGTAGAAACACCTTCCAACCCAGCCATGGAAATTATTGATATTGCGGCGCTGGCAACGCTCGCGGAGCGGCATGGTATTTTATTGAATGTGGACAATTGCTTTGCTACGCCTTATTTGCAAAATCCAGCGCCATTAGGCGCACATCTGGTGACGCACTCTGCTACCAAATTCATTGACGGGCAAGGGCGTGTGGTAGCTGGGGCAGTGCTCGGCTCGCACGAACACATACAACAAGTGCGATTCATGGCGCGGCACACTGGGCCAGCCTTATCGCCATTTCATGGGTGGTTGCTGTCCAAAAGTCTTGAGACCCTGGCGGTACGAATGGATGCGCATTGCCGGAATGCCTTAGCGCTGGCGCAGTTTTTAGAATCCCGCCCAGAAGTAGCGGCCGTTCGCTACCCGCATCTGCCCAGCCATCCGCAGTATGCACTGGCTAAGCGACAAATGCAGCAAGGTGGTGGCTTGGTATCCTTCGAGCTTGTAGGTGGTATTGCAGCTGGCAAAGATCTGCTGAATCGGTTACAAATGATTTCCTTCTCGGCAAATCTTGGCGATACCCGCACCATTGCTACGCATCCGGCCTCTACCACCCACGCACGCCTGAGCGATGCTGAACGGATAGCGGTGGGCATTACTCCTGGCTTGATTCGCCTGTCGGTTGGCTTAGAACATATTGACGACATTATACAAGATATTATGCAGGCTGTGGGGTAGGATGTTATGATATTGGGAGATTATGATATTGGAAGATTGGGAGATTGGGAGATTGTGTGTGTTGCATTTTATAAAATTGTAACTGGCGAATGGTATTATGGATTTCGCGAACATTTTATCCTTTTCTGGTATTTAAAAAGTATTTAAACATCTGAAAATCAACATATATGGATGCACCGATTGCGATCTTTGAACCGTCAAGCGGTAGCCTGTTGGATACTTTTTGGTTAGCGCTGATGATTGGCGTAGGAAGTGCTATTGGAGCTTTGATACTTTGGTTTCGGAAGCCTTCGCGTGAAGCGCACAACCGCACCCAGCTGGCGGCTATGTTGTTGTCGTTTGTGGTGCTCATTGCATTGGGCACGGCTTGGTTTAGCTGGCTGACGCAGCAACGCAATGAAACACTGCGCATTTATGTGGATGGTATTGCTATTGGCAATAATAAAATTGGATTTGACCGCTTGGATAATGCCGTGTTAGAACCGATCAACTATCCCAGTCGGATTCCTATGCAACAACAACAAGCGGTAGGTCAAGTGCTGTTGGTAGCCTATGATAATGGTACGACGGTAGCCTTTTCATCTGAATATTATCCAGTGACAGACATTATGGGCAAGCTCCGAGCGTCGTTAACTGCCTGGGAGAAACAAAACAAATAGCTGATTATCAGGATTTTACCTGCACCGACTTGCGGATAACGCCTGTAAAGGTGCGCAATTCAATTTCGTATTGCCCAGCCTTGTACTTGCTGAAATCAAGCTCGTAAATTGTATTCACCGGTAAGCTGAACACATTGTCGCGGTACAACACTTCACCAGCGCGATTTTTCACAACAACGTCGCTGACATTAACTCTAAGCGACTCAAAATCAATATAGTACAATTTATTTTCCTCATCGGCGTACAGCGTCCAATCGTTGTTAGTCAGCTCTTTAAGTTCCTGATTCAACGAAAGGATGCGCTCCGGTTGTTGTACGGAAGTCGCTTGAGCAGCGGCTATCTGGCACAAGCCGATGGAAACAAAGAATAGAAGGGTCAAGCATTTGCCTTGCATGATCGTCTTAGTTTTTAGATATGTTACAAAGGATTTCGGTTGCAAAAATAATTTTTTTTTCTATAAGAAAGACAATAATTTGAAACATATTGAACGTTTGGCATTTAAGGGGTAGTCTGCTTAGATTCGGGTGGTGATTAATTTCAAGAGAAGCGCTTGTATAACGCCATGTTGCACACTTTAGTATCGCTTGGTCAAAAAAATTATATTTCTATTGCCTGCTGCAGTACATCTCGAATACTTGCGTACAACTTTGGCTGCTGATTGAGGAAAGTTGACGCATCCAGCCAGCATACTTTTTCAATGCCTTCCTCTATCTGGGGTGTCATGCGCGTCGCATCTGATTGCATTTTATACCAATACGTAACTTTCAGTATGCGTTGCTTGCCATCCCGATAAGTATGCCAAGTGTTATCAAGCGATTGGCCTAAAACAAGTTGCTGCAATCCAGTTTCTTCCATTACTTCGCGCAGGGCCGCTGCTGCAGGTGTTTCGCCGGTGTCAATTTTACCCTTTGGCAAATCCCACCAACCGCGCCGAAAGATAAATAGCACTTCATTGTTGCTATTTTGCACGACGCCGCCTGCCGCTTTTATAAGCACATAGTGACTAACGAAATCTTGGAAAAGTTGTTCAATCTGATCCGCATACAAGATCACACGATCAAAGCGCTTACCTTTTTCCAACATGTCGGCATAATGAAGTAAGAACTTGGGTCGGCCAGGATAGCGAGCAACCAGCGTGCGTGAATTGGCGCTTTCGCTAAGGTCATCAGTAGATTTTAAATAAAGCGGGGTTTCATTGATATAGATTTTGTACATTCGCGGCGGAAATTTATATTGCAACAACCAAAAATCGAAATGGGCGCGGTATGACTACAAAGCAAGCCATTGCGCAACGCCTGCTGCAAATAAAAGCAATAAAATTGAGTCCACAAAGCCCATTTACTTGGGCTTCGGGCTGGCTGTCGCCTATCTATTGCGATAATAGAATTGTGTTGTCTTACCCCGCTATACGGCGAGAAATTATTCAGGCCTTTGCAGCAAAATCAGCAAAATTGGAGCCTTTTGATGTAGTTGCCGGCGTGGCTACAGCTGGTATAGCACATGGCGCTCTATTGGCGGAAGCCTTAGACAGGCCCTTCGTGTACGTGCGTGCACAAGCCAAATCGCACGGGCGGCAGAACGCTATCGAAGGTCACATAGAAACAGGCGCGCGCGTGCTGCTCATTGAGGATTTAATTTCCACGGGCGGTAGCAGTCTGGCAGCTGTGCAGACGCTCCGAGAAGCCAATGCCGTAATCGTGGGTGTGCTTGCTATTTTCACCTATGGTTTTCCAGAGGCAGAAACGGCATTTGCTGCAGCGGGCTGCCCCTTCGATACCCTTACAGACTACGATGCATTGCTGCAAGCGGCCATGGACGTTGGTTATATTCAAAATGAAGACTTAGACACCTTAAAAACCTGGCGACAGGCACCAGAAAACTGGGGAAAGCCAAGCTAATGCCAAATTTAGGCATATCGGTAAAATATTCTTTGGCGGCAAGGCGTTCGCCTGCTACCCTGCAAATGTAATTTTTTTATCTTTGGCGGTTCAAAGCAATAGGCGCAGAATGCTCCGCATTATTTAAACACCTGAGTTGCAACATGTCAGTAATTACTTCAAAATCGGAAGATTTTTTAAAAAAATACCTTGACAATGCTTCCCCCACAGGATTCGAAGCGGCAGGGCAGCAAATTTGGCTGGAATACCTTAAACCCTATATTCACGACTGGTACGTGGATAATTATGGTACCGCTTATGGCGTCATCAATCCGGACAAGCCATTCAAAGTGGTAATAGAAGGCCATGCGGATGAAATTTCTTGGTTTGTGCATTACATTTCGGATAATGGCTTTATTAATGTCGTGCGCAATGGAGGCTCTGATCATTTAATTGCACCTTCCAAGCGCGTCAACATTCACACCGCCAAAGGTATTGTAAAAGGCGTGTTTGGCTGGCCAGCTATTCATACGCGCGTAGGTGAGGATGCTAATCTGACGCCTAAAATTGAGAATATTTTTATTGACATTGGCGCAGAAAATAAAGAAGAAGTGCTGGCAAAAGGCATACATGTGGGCTGCGTCGTAACATACGAGGATGAAATGGTGACCCTCCATGATCGCTACTATGTGGGGCGGGCGCTTGACAATCGTATGGGTGGATTCTGTATTGCCGAAGTAGCACGGCTACTGCACGAAAATCGAATCGAGTTGCCTTATGCATTGTATATTGTCAACTCTGTGCAGGAAGAAGTCGGGCTGCATGGCGCCGAAATGATTGCCCACCAAATTAAACCGAATGTAGCTATCATCACAGATGTCACACACGATACGGGTACACCGTTGGTGAGCGCTCAGCGCAATGGCGATGTGAAATGCGGTAAGGGCCCTTCTGTAACCTATGCCCCAGCGGTACACAACAAATTACTACAACTGATCATAGAAACCGCCGAGGCGAATCAGATTCCGATACAGCGCGAAGCAGCTTCGCGGCGTACCGGCACCGATACCGATGCCTTTGCTTATTCCAATGGCGGCGTGCCTTCGGCCCTCATTTCGCTACCCTTGCGCTACATGCATACAACGGTAGAAATGGCACATAAAGACGATGTGAATTATGTGATTCGTCTGATTTATGAAACCCTATGTCGCATCGAAAACGAGCATAATTTTAAATATTTTTGACGGGAATACCTTGCGAATTGTCAATACTATTTTGTACTGGCATATCTGGATTGCCGCTTCGGCGCTTGCTATGCACTGGCAAACACAGTGGCTGGTCGTAGCCCACATACGCATGGATGCATCGGCTGGTTTTATTTTTTGTAGCACTTGCCTTTTATATAATGTGCATCGGCTGGCAAGTTTGCAACATACACCCCCTAATAGCCGAACGGCTATGGCATCTCAATATCGTTGGGGGTCACAAATCATAGTGGCAATTAGTGCACCTTTAGCGTTCATTTGTTATACAGGGTTACCGTCAATCCTCCAATGGCTATTAGTACTGCCCATATTACTGTCCATAGCTTATGCCTTGCCGGTATTGCCCCGCCGCCATCGGCTACGCGATTTGCCCTACCTCAAAATCTTTGTTCTGGTAAGTATTTGGACTTGGATGACGGCCTATCTCCCGCTTTTACCTTGGCATACCCCAGCATGGGCTACCGTCACTGAGCGCTTTTGCTTTATCTTTGCTATTGCACTCGCATTTGACATCCGCGACCACGCCGCTGACGCCCGTATGGGCGTATCTACCCTACCTTTATTATTAGGCATTAAAAAAACGAAATTATTAGCCGTAGGTTTATTATTACTTTGTATCGCAGCCGCTGCTTACACCTGGCAACAAGGGCATTACACCCACAACACCTTCACCGCTCTGGTGTGCTCTACTGTTTTTTGTGGTATCCTGATTGTAAAAGCAAATATCAACGGTCCTGACTGGTATTACAATGGTTTGCTCGATGGGCAAATGCTGTTGCAAGGAGTGCTTGTATGGTTATTTTGATTCATAACGAACCGGATACTCGCCAAAACGCTCCATCCATCGGGCAATAGCACGCGGTAACTGACGCTGATAGCGTTTGTCATTTGTATAATAGCGCAATACTAAATCTTCCTCGTTTTCATAGTCAATCGTCATTGCCCAATATTTACCTTGCTTATCATATATAATAATTGCTTCATGCACCGAAAACATTCCATACACGGCCCCTTCCACGATGGTGCAATCGAAGCCATTCTCCTCCCGCCCGTCGCCTTTCAAAAAACCCTGCATATTAAAAGCAAATACTTCATAAAACGGCGCCCCTACTAATTGCTTAAAACCATCGTGCTGCGCTTGAGTATCAAATATGTATTCTTCGCCTCTGCCAACTGATAAGGTCGGTTTTATATCTATTTTTTTATTGTCAAATACGCCGCTGGCATAAGCCCGCATCCCAAATCCGCAGACCCAACCGGAGCTTTCCTGCTGTATTTCGATCTGATTATTTTTTAACTCAAATAGGAGATGACAGGGTTCTGGGTCGTCGTCTGTTTCCAACACAAAATCTTGTTCTACATGCATAAAAATGGCGCGGTTTCCTTGTCGTTTCGCGCTGCCCCATATCTCGCCGATGTGCCCAGAGCGAAATACCAACAACGCAAAATCGAGGCTATCCTTTCGAACATTACCAACAAGCAGCATGCCACCATCCCACACATCATTCAAATGCCAAGTGCCGGCCCAAGCATCAGGTGCCTGATTGCGAGCCTTCAATTCAAATGGTAGCTTGCGTTTACCATCGCCACTTGTCCAAACGCCCTTGATTATCAAGTCATTCACAAACTGCATTTGAAACGTACCGGTCTGCACGCCATCGCTGTATTCACTCAATTCTACGACGTTGATGTCTTTGATTTCTCCGAAAAGCGCAATACGTTTGCCTACTTTTTTGTAATAATAATCGCCGTTGAGCGAGCCATTGCCCCAACTCACTAAGCGCATCACCACAGGGTATTTTCCGCCGAGTGCACCTTCATAAATTTGTATAAAAGCGGTCTCAGCAACGGAAAAAGATTGTGCCTGAACCAAGCCGTGTAGCAGCAAGCAGGCTACGAAATTCCATACAATTCGCATCATTTTTTATGGTTTTAGGATAGTAAAAAACAGGTGTCGTACATTGGCCATCAAGCCAAAACAAAAGACGTATCGTACATTCTATTTATACTGCCGTTCGTAATAATGCTGATAAGCCCCGGAGGTGACATGCTCCAGCCACGCAGCATTGTCCGAGTACCAAATAGCCGTGCGGCGCAGCCCTTCCTCCGGCGATACAGTAGGCGTCCAGCCCAATTCTAACTTGAGTTTGCTTGCATCAATAGCATAGCGCCGATCGTGCCCGGGGCGGTCTTTCACAAAAGTGATCAACTGACGAGAGGTACCCGTCGGGCGCTCCAACAATTCATCCATAATATCGCAAAGGCATTGTATCAGCTGAATATTTTTGCGTTCGTTATTGCCCCCGATATTATAGGTTTCCCCTACCCTGCCCTGATGAAAAATCAGATCAATCGCGGCGGTATGATCCTCCACCCACAGCCAGTCGCGCGTGTACTGGCCATCACCATACATCGGAAGTGGTTTTTGTTGGCGTATATTATTGATCATCAAGGGAATAAGCTTTTCAGGAAATTGATATGGACCATAATTATTCGAACAGTTGGACACCACAATCGGTAGCCCATAGGTGTGATAATAAGCGCGCACCAAATGGTCAGAGCCAGCCTTAGAAGCGGAATAAGGTGATCGCGGGTCATAAGGCGTCGTCTCTGTGAAGTAGCCCGTTTCACCGAGCGAGCCATACACTTCGTCGGTGGAAATATGATAAAATAATTTGCCTTCGGGTTGTGTCCAAGCATTGCGCGCAGCATTGAGCAAGCATAATGTGCCCGTGATATTGGTTTCAATAAAACTCAATGGATTGTGAATAGAACGGTCCACATGTGATTCGGCTGCTAAATGAATGACGCCGTCAAAATGATATGTTGTAAATAAATCTTTCAATAAATCCACATCTAATATGTCTCCTTTTACAAAAACATAGTTCGGTGCATGTTCTACATCGCGCAGATTTTCCAAATTACCAGCATAGCTGAGTTTGTCTAAATTAACGATGCGATAAGCCGGATATTTGTTAACAAACAGACGTACTAAGTGCGAGCCAATAAAACCGGCACCGCCAGTGATGAGAATGTTTTTGGTAAATGTCATGCGCTATGGATTAGTGTAGTAAAAATAAGCATTTTTAGGGACAATACGTGCAAGAACAAAAAAGGGAACCCATTACGGAATTCCCTTTAAGTGTGGGTGGATGATGGGGCTTGAACCCACGACCTTCGGAACCACAATCCGACGCTCTAACCTGCTGAGCTACAACCACCGTTTTTGTGACACAAAATGGCTGCACGAGCACTGGGCAGGCAACCATTTTTATAAAGCGATGCAAATATACAAAAGTTCCAGGAATTTAAAATTTTATGCACTTTTTTTTCCAAGAGAGCGGGCAACTTAGCAGTCACCCGCTCAATGGATATTATACACGCATCGCTATTCCAGCATTACTTGCGGAATGGGTTTCATGATGTTGAGTTGCAGTTTATTTACCTCCTGTTCATAAG
>CALMSP010000056.1 GCA_937872405.1 uncultured Saprospiraceae bacterium
AAAAAGCCATCTACGAAATTGGTTATGAAATGAACAACCGCCCCGACTGGCTGCGCATTCCGCTCAAGGGCGTGCTGTATGTAATGGAAGCATACGCTGATGGGAAGCATTGACTTTTTAAATTGGTAACAATCAAGTCATTGTCATTCGTTGTTCTGGTTCATTATTCCCTAAAGTTGAGGTCATGGAAAAAGATCCCAAAATCCCGATGCATCTGCTTGTTGGCACCAAAAGCCGTAAGGACTTGGCCAAAGAATACAATATCAACGAGCGCACGCTCCACCGCTGGATAAAGCAGAAAGGCATTGAGCTGCCTCGGCGCCTGCTATTGCCGGAAGAATATATCCTGATTTACCAAAAAATAGGACTACCCGGCGTGCCCCTACAGGATGATGAAAAGCCCCCAACAAATTCTGATACTACTACCTCTGACTAACTTTCTGCCCAAACAGGCTTTAGAGCATGTTTAAATTTCATACTTTGGTCTGCAAATGTTCATCTATGGAACCTCACTTTGCCTTTTTCTCGCTCCGTAGCGCTGCTATGCAGCTCAAAAAACGCTTCGGGAGAACCCAAATCTGATCATTTTCGACTTCAAAAACGAATTTTAAACATACTCTTATCGAAAGTCTTCCTTATCGGTTATTGTTGCTGCGAAAAGCAAACCGCAAGTAGCCAACAGCGCTACTGCCCTGTCCGAAAATGTCCGAAAATGTCCGAATTTGTCCGATGCATGGGCGTAAAAAGTGGCGTATATTTGTAATGTGATGCATCGCAGTAAGGAGATTGCCGAAAATCCTGAAAAGCGTGGGCTTTTTATTCAAAATTTTAGATGTGCTACCGAAAATAGCCGCTATAACAGCTACTGCGCCAGCCCCTCGTTCTGCAACAGCAGAAAGGAGCGCTAATAATAGAATTTTCACTAACCAAAACCTTATCAACATGGAATGTTTTTTAACAAAATTTTCGTGGAGGCTGATTACATTCACAGTACTGCTGCTTTTTACGTCCGTATTTCTGTTTACAGGATGCGATAAAGAAAGCATCACACAAGTTGAGCCGATGCTCGAAACGGTTGAGACAAGAAACGGACTGAATGCGCCCCAACTACTTACCGACAACGACGACCCCGAAAACGACAAGGTGAACAAGGTACTGTATGTTTTTGCACATGCGGTGAAAGACCTCTCTACGGATAGCGAAATCCTGGCCTTACTCAAAGACGAAATGAAAAAAGATAAAAAGGGATATGGTGTTTCATTGCGTCTGCTTGCCGCAGAAAATGAAAGATTCGGAGTCCAACTCACAAGCAAGCTGGAAAAATATCTGGGAGAGCCGCATCTCGCTGAATTAAAAACCGAAATGCGAGGAAAAACGGGAGATGCGCTAACTGAACAGCTTTCAGCGGCTCTGCTGTGCAGGGGAAAAGTATATGAACCGGTTGTACATACACTTAGGCAAGAAACGGAGCCTTCTTTTCGTAGTCAGGATGTAATCGTGGCTATTGCTCAAGAAGTGAATGATAATGACGAAGTATTGGCGTATCGAAATGGAAGTTCTACTCCGTTTTTGCTAAGTGAGGCTGCTGCACTAGCCAGCAATGATCTGATTATTTTTGTCGGACCAGGCGATATACCTGAAAACTCAACCGGATTATCCGGTAATGGGGAAATAATGGGGCCTATTTCTTCGACGGCATCGGAAATAGAATTCCGAAATGATATTGACATTGATGTAGATCAACATCAGATCAAGGCGGGGCATAGATACGACAGTGATGACAGGTCGGAGGTCTATGCGTGGACCTTATATTTTTTTCCCAGTAACAATAATAATAATTCCGGACTTGTAGATTGGCAAGATTTTGACCCAAGAAAGATTCACAAGAATGACATTAACGTTTCAAGAATATTCACCAATCCTCTAAATGCCTTCCACATCAATTTAAATAGCTTTAATAGTGGCATATTTGTTTACATTGGGGCTTGGGAGTATGATTGGTATGCAAGCAATAAAATAATAATTAACCCCTGCTCTCCGGTAAATCCCAATCATAGTGTTGCTGTGAAAATGAAATTTTCGGATGAATGGTACTTCTTTGACTGCGGGCGCGCAAACTTACTATGGCCAAACATAGGAAGTATCCAGACATTTGAAAATCAAAAATGTATGTTTAAGCTCCGGAGATGGATGTAAGTTGATTTTTGTACAAGCAAAATAATACGGGAGAGACACCCAGTCTCTCCTGTATATTCATAAACTATTTAAAATATTGTCAAAATGAAACATTTTGTCGTGATGATTCTTGTATTGATTTACCATTCGGTTTTAGGGCAAAATTTTTTTAACGAAACTCAAATAAGACCAGTAATTGGCACAAGAAACTATACCGAAGGATTGGTAGGGTTGCGATCCGCAGGGCCAATTCGTATTAATGGTTCAGTTCTACTTGGCGTTGATGTTTCTAATAAAAAAATACCATTGGTTTTATCTTTTCACAGGGATTGGCATATAGATTACCTACCCTATAACGAATGGAATGCTCAACTGGGAAATTCTATAAGACAAACCTGGATTGAAAATCATTTCTTTCTGAGTTATAAGATGAAAAATAAAATCAGTATTGGTTTGGGATTTTATCACATGAAACATGAAAATATTGGACATCACCTACAGAGTTCAGCACTCAGAGATTACAAAGGGATATTGATCAGTGTCTCTAAAAAAATAGATTGGCTAAATGTGGAGTTGAGAAATAAAATATCAACAGAACCCAGATTCGGACTATTATTGGACAGAGATCTTTACAGCGTGGCGCTTACGTACTCATTTAACAATTGGTCGGAAGAAGAAAATATTAAAGAGGAAAATAATTCAAGGTTTTCACTTAACTGTTTACTCGGCACCCGTTTTTTTTCTACTGAAAATTTGCAAAAATTACCAACAGAGGATTTCGATAAATTAGGAATTAGCCCGACAGTAGGCATTGAATTATTGGATCAAAGAAGTAATTTTTCATTTAATATAGAAAAAGATATATGGATTTCATTGAATGGGGGAAGCCCTTTTAGAGAACTAAAGGGACACATGAATAGTACTTTTATAGGTTTTAAATACCACTTAGCATTGAAAAACGGGCACCATATTAGAACTGGCATCGGGTATTCAATGATAAGAGATTTTGAAAAAATGGGGCTACTGGTAACTCCTTCTCCTTACAACTTAGAGGGTTTGTCCATTTATCAGGTCAAAGGTATTGGAATAACTGCTTCTTACGAGCTTTTTAAAAATACAGACATTGAACTGAAGCATACTTTGCCAATCAGAAGTTTAGACGAGCCACTGTTTAATCCGACGAGGTTTTCAGCGGGTATTATATATAGAGCACATCCTAAATAATCAAAATCACAGAACGAGGGCAGCTACGACCATGCCTCCTGAACGTCAGTACGGTGTAGCTGCCTCGGCGCCTGCTATTGCCGGAAGAATATATCCTGATTTACCAAAAAATAGGACTACCCGGCGTGCCCCTACAGGATGATGAAAAGCCCCCAACAAATTCTGATACTACTACCTCTGACTAACTTTCTGCCCAAACAGGCTTTATCGAAAGTCTTCCTTATCGGTTATTGTTGCTGCGAAAAGCAAACCGCAAGTAGCCAACAGCGCTACTGCCCTGTCCGAAAATGTCCGAAAATGTCCGAATTTGTCCGATGCATGGGCGTAAAAAGTGGCGTATATTTGTAATGTGATGCATCGCAGTAAGGAGATTGCCGAA
>CALMSP010000057.1 GCA_937872405.1 uncultured Saprospiraceae bacterium
TCAGCGCCGATGGTACTGCAATCGCGGGAGAGTAGGTCGCCGCCTCCTTTTTTTCTGTTCAAAGCCCTTTGAAAGGGCTTTTTTTATTTATATTTACTCGCTTACTTGACTTTTTCCGGAACTTTTCTAAGTTTTGCAACATTAAACGCTTACAAGTTCACTTAAAGCTGCTTTTTGGCCTTCTCAAATGTGTCTTTTTGTCAAAACTTGCGTCATAATATTAGATGTGGGCAGGCAATAGGCACAGAAGTAACGTATTCCATTTATTCACCTATTAACACCAAAGCCCCTTGAGAACTGGTTGCCATAAAGGGATGCAGGATTTCGAGGTCATTAGTCAGTACCTCCAAACGCAGGCCTCCATGTGCTTTAGTCTGTTGTATAGCCGATATGCCCCTAAGATATACGGCAAATGCCTTACCATTCTTAAAGATGAAGCGCTTGCCGAAGATGCCACGCAGGAAATTTTTATGAAAATTTTTGTGAATCTTTCTCGCTTTGAAGAAAAAGCAAAATTTTCTACCTGGATATATTCTATAACCTATAATTTTTGCATTGATTATTTAAGGCGTAAGCAAAAAGAAGATTTTTTGTTCACGGATGACATGGAGAAAACTGCCGATTTTGCAGATGACATACCCGATGAACTACTAATGGAAATAGAAGTACAACAACTTCGGCGCGTATTGGAAGAAATACCTGCTGACGACCGCACGATTCTGCTCATGAAATACCAAGATGATATGTCGGTAAGGGATATCGCCGATGTATTGAATAAAACAGAAAGTGCCGTAAAAATGAAAATCAAACGAGCAAAAGAAAAAGCCCAGAGAATTAAAGATGAATTATTCTCAAACATTTAACCATGCCAATAAACAACTTTAAAAGGCTACAAGAAGAGGAAGAACAACTGTACAAAGAGCGATATGATGCCAAGGTAAAGTCGGGCATCTTACAATCTCTTAGTTTTTTTCGCTTTATTGGTTACATGATGGATATGTATGTGCCTAAGGTATTCGATCTATTTGTGAGTGCCTCCGGAGGTCGCCAACCAACAGCACAGAGTAAATCATACAGCCAGCCGCCGTCGCAGCCCCACCCTACCCGACCCACTGGTGGCCGACCTGGTGCTGCTTTCGATGATGACGACATGACCAATACGCGCTAAGAAATTAATGCCCGAAAATAATGAGTTATTTGTAATAATTAGTGAATTATTACATTTTGTTATGCACTCAAAATAAATCGTTTTAGCGTATTATAAAATTGTAAGCGCTTGGTCTAAAAGCAACATAAACTGTGATTTTCTAACAACTAATCAATAACACGTTAGCAGCTTATAAGTGCATCCATGATGTGTGCATCCTAAAAACGTGCTTAAAAAATTAAATGAATAAAAACACCTAAAATGACTATACCAGAACTTATCGAATCAATCGTTCGGGATTTTGTAGCTGTTATCCCGAATATAGTGGGAGCGTTGGCGGTAGTACTCATAGGCTGGATTATTGCGCGCTTGTCCGCTAATTTCATCCGACGAATATTCAAAACTATTGGTGCAGATAAGCTGGCGGAGCGCCTAAACGAAATCGAGATTATCCACAAATCCAATATGCGGATTGTGCCCAGTATCTTGTTTTCCAAAATATTATATTACGTTCTTTTCTTTATTTTTATTATCGCCGCCACCGACGTCCTGGGCATGCCAGCTGTCTCTGCACTTATGGGCGATATTTTGAATTATATTCCCAGCTTATTCTCGGCGTTTTTAGTGTTTATCATTGGTATTTTTCTTGCTGATTTCATAAAAACCATTGTGCTAACCACCTGCACGTCTCTTGGCATACCTGCGGCAAAGGTTATTGCGAATGTTATTTTTTATTTCCTGTTTTTGAATGTGGTAATGATTACCCTTTCCCAAGCAAAAATTGATACCAATTTTATTCAAGACAACCTCTCCATTATCCTGGCGGGCATCGTATTAGCCTTCGCTATTGGCTATGGCTTTGCCTCCCGACAAATTGTGGCGAATTTTCTATCCTCGTTTTACAACAAGGAAAAAATTAAACCTGGAGATATTATTCGTATTAATGATGTAAAAGGGGAAGTCATTGCTATTGACAATACCTCTTTTACCTTACAGACGGCAGCAGGGCGCAAAGTAGTAGTGCCATTCGGCAAACTCGATACGGAAACGATAGAAATATTCGATGAATCAACCCAAGCAGAAAGCTAATCGCTTGTTTTTTTATAACCAAACATTTCTTCATTAAAGGCTTACAAACATGAGAAACGCCTACCTGATCATGGTGCCGTTGTGGGTACTAATGTTTCCTATTCGCATCCAAGCGCAAGACGCCCCAGTTGACGCGGCTGAAGCGCCACCAAAATCCTGGCAAACAGGCGCAGGCCTGGGTATGGATTTTGCGCAACTTTTTCAACTCAACCCCAGGCAAGGGGCTGGGCAGAATCGCATCGGCCTCGGCGGTGCCATTAATGTATTTGCCAATTATAAAAAGGATCGGCTCGCATGGGACAATCTCTCCAGTTGGCAATTTGGTATGCAGCGCTTCGGCTCA
The DNA here is from genome assembly GCA_937872405.1 of uncultured Saprospiraceae bacterium. GTDB lineage: Bacteria > Bacteroidota > Bacteroidia > Chitinophagales > Saprospiraceae > JADJNW01. Next base: position 2,580 of record CALMSP010000057.1, read on the forward strand.
GGTGTCATCGCGCAGGGCACTACCACCAAAATACCGTTTCAGAAAGCGAATGATGAATTGCGCCTCAACTCAAAAATCGGGTACAAAACTTCGGAAGGCTCCAAACTTTTCTATGCGGCTAATTTCTCTTTACTAAGCCAGGTAGTGCCCACTTATAATGATACGGAGCTGCCCGGCAATTTTCCGAAAGCGCTTACTGACAACAGCTTGCTGCTGTCGCAGTTTTTTTCGCCTGCATTTATTACCATTTCAGCTGGAATTGATTACAAACCGTCTGATCATTTTTCCATTTTTTACTCGCCTGCAGGGGGAAAGTTTAACATCGTGCGCAATGATCTCATTGCGGCTACAGGCGTGCATGGCAATCCGGTGGAGCGCGATGCTGCAGGTAATATTATAAGTTTTAATAATGTTTTTTCGCAATTAGGATCACTGGTGCGACTGATTTATACCAATAAATTTTTAGATGATCGCTTGAATTATACCTCTTCCATGATTTTATTTTCCAATTATTTGCAGAATCCGCAAAACGTGGACTTAGATTGGACGAACGAACTGGCGCTCACTATTCTGAAAGGGCTACAACTTTCGGCAACGGTTAATGCATTTTATGATGATGATATTTTAGTACAAATTACAGATTACAATGCCCCCAACGGCGTGAGTGGACTGGGTAAGCGCGTGAGCCTTACACAGCAGGTGTTGCTAAAGTATAGTATTGTGTTTTAGTAGTACCAAATAGCCTAATACAATAAGCAAGTCCTGCCAGAATATGCTTCTGCCAGGACTTGTTCCATAAAAAAATGCAATGAAAATGATGTACTTACTAAATATTTATATTTAGTAGTTTAGTCGCATTTTTCCCATTCTACATCAACATGTACGCCGTAGAAATTATTCTTTGGCACTTTGATGCTAAATGGACTGCTGGTAGCCTTGCCTTTGTGCGCGAACAAACCCGGTGAAGGATTGCCCGACGGAGCAGTAGCATAATCCTGAATTTTTACATTTTCATTTACATCCTTAAAACGCCAGCCAGCATTTAAAGTAATTGTTACGGTTACTTTATGGTCAGCATCTGGCGCCGAAAATTTAACTGTACCTGCATTCAGCGTTTGGCCAGCAAACAAGGTTACCGTTTTTTGTTGGCCTTCATACTTCGTGTAAGTGGCCCAGTTACCTCTTGTTACGTACTGACTACCATTTGACCAAGCGGTTTCGCCAATCCAGTCACATTCTTGTCCGCAGAATTCGTAGCAGAAAGTAAGGTTACTCAGATTTGCAATATTTCCGCCCATATTGAGGGGTGAAGCCAGACAAGCATCGCTTTTCAAGCTCCCATCATAAGCGTAAACGTTAGCAGCGTTACTGCCTTTTACGATTACGTAACGTACACAAACATTAGCTGGGGCACTCCAGCTAACAAATTTGCCGTCTGTGACCACTACCGTAATGCCATCAGGAAAGGTCCCACCGGGTACACCATCATTGTAATTGATTCTACCGCTGCTCATTAAGCCTGTGCCTAATTCGCTACATTCAACATTCCCACCTGGGCCCGTATTATATACGGTAGGATTAATGGCTGCGGTGGAAGTAGGGTGCGTGCAAGTGGTCCTAAACTCAATGTCTGAAGGGACTGGGGCAAGCAGGCTGTTTTGCTCTTTGTCGCAAGCGGTTAGCAACAGCAGTGCAACGAAAGGGATTAACACTCTTTTCATAGTTCAGTTGTTTAATTGTTGAGTAAATAAAATATAATAACAAGGGTTAATTATTATGTAATTTGTTTAAGTAAACAATAGGTTACTTTTGGCTTTTGAAAGAGTAAAACCGTACATTATATTTACTCCAAAGCACATGTTTGTACAAAATAAATAGTCGGCTACTACAAAAGACATGATTTGTATCGCACATACATATGAATTTTATATATACCCCTCAAATACACATCGCGTAGAAACGTGATTCTCACTGTTACGAAATAACAAGCAAGCAAGATGGTCCAAGAGGAGGGATTTGAATCTTATAGCAATTAAAACTTGCTATAAAGATTTAGGAGAACGATGCTACAAAGGTATATTCTTCCAAATAAATTGTCAAGTTTTTTATTAAATTTTTTATCGGCACTAAATATGCAATCATATTGCAATTAATAACATAATTGTTGCAAATCTCAAAAAATCGTTCGTTGCCGTTTCTTAATCCATAACTACCGTACACCAGAAAAATACTACGAAATTATCCTGTCAAATTATTTTGAAATAATTGCTAAATGCCTTATTTTTGCAGCATCTTGAGAGAAACATACCAGTGCCACAATTTTCCTGTCCTTTTTTATAGCAATTCCGAACCTATACATTGAGCTTCAGGCTATCCACACCACAAAATTAGTGCGTATCTTTGCACCTCAACAAAGAGGTCAAATAGCTTATGAATTTAGAAAAACTTGTAGCCGTAAGCGGCATGTCCGGCTTGTTTCGGGTAACAGCTAACCGCGCTAATGGACTGATTGTCGAAGAATTAGGTACCGAAAAGAAGATTTTTATTCCAGCGCGCAAGTACCAGTTTACGCCTTTAGAATCTATTGGTATTTATACTGCCGATGGGGAAACGGCGCCCTTAAACGAAGTATTGCAAAAAATGCTGGACAAGCAGGCGGCGTTTCCGCCAGTAGATGCAGATGCAAGCCCGGCTGAACTGCGGCACTACTTTGAGCAAATATTGCCCGATTATGATGCCGACCGGGTGTACATTAGCGACATTAAGAAGATTGTAAAGTGGTTTGGTGTATTACACAAACACGGGATCTTGGATACAGAACCTGCGGGTAATAATTCTGAAGAGGAATAGCAAAAAAGCCTGGGTTGCGCTTGCGGTCATAGGGTATTTTTTGACACCAGCAGCGAAGCTGTACCACTGTACCAAAAGCACAGCAACATGAATGCTATTACAACCTGTTTGCCAAGAACAAGAGAATTCCTGCCGGAAGGCTTCAGGATAACCGTTTGGTCAAAACTTCGCCCTTATTATGAGGAGTTGCTCAAGCGCTCCATCCACAACCGCGAAGAATTGGAGCGCTGGATTTGGGATAAAACCGAATTAGACGCTACCGTAAGCGAAGCTTTTGCCTGGCGCTACATCAAAGTAACAGTGGATAATGGCGATCAGAACGCCGCCGAAATGTACCACTATGCCGTGCAGGAACTCTATCCACGCATTGCTACCTTCGAGCAGCAATTAAACGAAAAACTGGTTGCTTCACCATTTTTAGAAGAACTCGACGCCGAGCATTTCGCCATTTTTATCCGCAGCATCCGCAATGCGGTTACCTTGTTTAGCCCTGACAACATCCCATTAGTAACGGATGTACAGTTGCGGTCGCGCCAATACGGTAAAATTTTTTCGGAAATGACCATCGGTATGAATGGTCGGCATATGACACTGCAAAAAGCCGGCGCCCTATTAGAAGAGACCAGCCGGGAATGTCGCGAAGCGGTTTACCACAAAATCAGTATGCGGGTACTGCAGGATACCGAGCAATTGGAAGCCCTCTTTGATGAGTTGTTGCTCAAACGACAACAAATCGCGCACAACGCTGGATTTGGTGATTTTCGGGCATACAAATTTCAGGCCTTAGGTCGCTTCGACTACACGGTACAAGACTGTCTTGATTTTCATAAGTCTATAGCCAGCGAAATTTTACCCTTAGTAGAAGAATTAAATGAATATCGGCGTAAAGCACTGAATTTGAATTCATTGCGCCCATGGGATTTGAATGTGGATACCGGCGGACGCCAGCCGCTGCGCCCCTTTAGCAATGCTGATGACCTGCTAGAAAAAGCAATTGCCTGCTTGTATCGGGTGCACCCCTCCTTCGGTGACATCCTATCCATCATGCGTCAAAAAGGGCATCTTGATCTCGAATCGCGTCCTGGAAAGCGCCCCGGCGGCTACAATATGCCCCTCCACCTATCGGGCGTGCCTTTCATTTTTATGAATGCCACCCACCTTTGGGGCGATATGCGCACCTTGATGCACGAAAGCGGACATGCCATCCACGCTTATCTGATTCGCGACCAAAAGCTCAATGCCTCTCAGCGGCTGCCTTCTGAAATAGCCGAATTAGCCTCTATGACCATGGAGTTGTTCAGCATGGAACACTGGGATGTGTTCTTTGAAAACAAAGACGACCTGCGTCGCGCTAAGATCAACCAGTTGGAAAATGTACTTCGCCTCCTGCCTTGGATTGCCACCGTGGATAAATTCCAACACTGGATATATACGCACCCCAATCATACCCGCGAAGAGCGCAAGGCACAATGGATGGCAATTTATGCCAGTTTCCATCCCAAAAATGTGGATCGAAGCGGATTAGAACACTACTCGGAGTACCTGTGGCACAAGCAATTACATATTTTTGAAGCCCCTTTTTATGCCATTGAATACGGTATGGCCCAATTGGGCGCTATTGCACTTTGGAAAGCCTACCGCGAGTGCCCCCACACTGCCACCCAACGCTATGCAGAAGCCTTGCGCTTAGGCTATACCCGCCCTGTTGGCGACGTTTATCGGGCGGCTGGTATTGCTTTCGACTTTTCTCGCAGCTACATTAGTGAATTGGGGGCTTTTGTAAAAACAGAAGTGGAAAAACTGACCGCTATGTAAATAAACCAACAGATTTTTAGTAGCGCAAAACGAATAGAAAGTGTATATTTGAAACATAAATGCCCGTTTTGCGTAATGAATTATCCTTCGGATGACATAGCAACCCTTTTTGAACAGGCCACCATCCATGATGAGCAGGGCGATGTCTATAATGCTGTCAAATTGTACAAACGCATCATTCGATTAGCGCCTGATTGGCAGTTACCTTATGCCCGCCTTGGACAATTATACAAACTACGGCAAGACTGGAAAGCGGCGCTGCATTACAACAAAAAAGCAGTGGCGCTGCACACCCTCGATCGGCATGCGTGGTGGAATGTTGGCATTGCTGCAACGGCCTTGCGTAAGCAACGGCTTGCCAATAATGTATGGAGCAAATTTGGGCTGGAAAATGCCCGATTACCCCATCGGCTTTGCGTGCGCATGCAGTACGCCAGGCAGTTTGAATTAATCTGGGTGCGCCCAATTGACCCTGCACGCGCGGTCGTTGAAAGCATCCCTGCACCCGTATCTGACCGCCGTTTCCAGGACATTATCCTTACCGATGGTACCATAGCCGGATATAATGTTGTACGCAATCAACGCTTTCCTGTTTACGATGAACTGGGCGTGCTCAAGCGCTCGGTGTTTCATACGTTCTCCTGCTTGGTAGAAGTACCTGTACATCAAGACCTTATGCTACTAAGTAAGCTCTGCCAAGAAGCTGGGCTGGGCATGGAGAATTGGTCGAACGCAGCCAATGTTTTGGCGGCACAAATTCAAAAAACCTTACCAGAATACTACGGACAAGATGGGCTGCGCAGCAGTGCTGGCCGAATGTTGCATATCGCTATCGCCGCACCTGGTAGGCAAGAAGCCACAGAGGTATTACAAACTTGGTCAGCCATTTGCTTTGGAAATTACACAGAACTGATCCTGCATCTATGATATTGTAATAAAATGCGTATCACAAAGTAAACATTCTATACGTTTACCTTGTATAACTTGCTTATTTTAAGAATATTATAGCATATCGAATATTAAATAATAGCTTATTACACCTTATCGTCTAATGACGAATACTGCGCGCCAATACAATGCAGTAGCCAGCTTTTACTATAAAAAACCGGCGCTTTCTCCACTTGTTTTTGTAAACGAAGCAACTGTTGAACTATGCTTGCGTCCATTTGCGGTTGTTGGTATTCAAAGGTCGTAATGGAATCGGGCGAAATGCTCAAAATCCGCAGCAATTTTTTGAAAAAATTGACAAACAAACGATACGATGCGACTTTTTCCGGGGCAATTTTGGTTTGCTGATCAAAAATAAACTTGGTAAAGGTTGCCAAGAAGTTTTCTAACACTTCCAGTTCTCTTTTTTCAAAATAAATTTTGGCAAGTAGCATTTTTTGGCTGAGTTTATAATAAATATCTATCGGGTTGGATTGCAATAAAAGATGCTGTGCCTCATCAAAATCACCTTGAAAAAAATGCAAGGCTGCCAAATTCTGTACGTAACAATCCGCTCGATAGGCCGCCGGAATGATGCGTTGCTGATTTGCTTGAATGAATTGTGCTGCCCAGTCAAACGCCTGTAACGCCAGCGCTGCATTCACCACATTTTGAAATACCGCGTGCGAAAGCGATCCATTTTCGTATAAAATGCCCGTATCCGATTGATATTGATATAAAGTGAATAACTCCTGAAAATAGGAGGTTATTGGAAAAATGTGTTTAGCGGCATTTTCTAAATAAATATAAAACTGACGCAACTCCTCAGGCAAGAAATTTGGCGTATATTCCTCAAGTAGGGCTTTCAAGCGATGATAATGCACTGGTTCTCCTGGATGCAGTTGCAGAAAGAGGATTTCGCGGTAAATTTCAATAGCCGGAATCCGCTGATAATCTATATTTTCTAAGCGCTGGAGAATTTCTGAGAGCCAAGTTAGTTCATATCTTACTTTCACTATTTTCTGACGCCCCAGCATAGAATTGAGGTAAGCCAGTTTGTTGATAAGGAACCAGTCATCGAGCGTTTGGTTGAGTTTTTCTAGGTTAATGTCGCCCGTGCGCTTATCCGTTTTTGCCAGCCACTCGGCGCGGGCCGCTTCCAAATCCAACCGTTGGCGAATTTCCTGTATCTGGGGCACCGACTTGTGCATCAACTGCTTATCAAGGCGCTGCAAGGTGCTTTCTACATGCCTAGACAGGAGCGCCTCTTGGTAAAATTGCAGTACGTATAAGTCCCGTTCAAAGGGGCGCCGCATCAACTGGCGGTGCGCAAGGAAGGCTTCGCTTAGCTTGAAAAGTTGTGATTGGAGCTTGTGTTGCAGTGCCGCATCAAAGTTACGCTCGGGGAAAACGTATTGAAAAGCAGATTCATCGGTCAATTTAGGTGTATCAAATGTAGGTGCGAACTGCCGGATGAAGATGTACAAATTCTTTACGCGCTCGCTATCATTAAAAAAAGGGGTGGCGACGAATTTATCCAATTGCAATAATTCGTTTTCGGGCAGGCTTCGCAGGAGTTCCAACAACTTTATGTGCATAAACGCTTGATTTTTAGGCTAAAATAACATAATTTGAATATTTTGACTACACAAAATCAATACCTATGAAGCTCGCTCCATTTTTTTTACTTGGTATCTTGTCACTTGGGTTCCTACCTAAGCCAAGCGCCCAGACCACTTGCCCGCCAACATTGGTACAGCTGTCGGCATACGTTGCTAATGATGCCAACTCCGTTACAGTGGCGCTTACTTGTTTGTCGGTAGAAGATGTGAGATACGCCATAGAATACCGTTTTTTTCTGGACGATGTCTCCGAAATGATGCTGTTGCCAGTTGCCAACGGGCGCATTTTACTGAGGCTCCACCTAGAGTCCATACAACATCAGTTTACAATTCGAAGTATATGCAGCAACAACGTTGAAACGCGGGGCGCTACTTTTTTTCTCGATTTTCGAGATGCCATGTTTGACTGCCCACCGCCAACAGATTTGGTCATCGAAACTGCTGGGCCCGAGATTGCAGCCTTTAGGTGGCAGGGCAATAGCGCCGCTGATCGTTATCAAGTGAACTATACCCCTCGAAATGGACTTCTCCAAACCTCCGACACACCTGTGCCCTCTTTCGTGCAAGCATTGCAACCTGCCGATGTGCATACATTTGAGATTCGAACGATTTGTATCCAACCCGGCATAGCAAGTAGTGTTGAGGTGTTTAGCCCAGCTTATCGGTTTTCTATTGTAACCGTTGATGACATCAAAGCCTTCCGGCTGAGTTGCCCAGAGTTGGAAACCATTGTGGATACAGCCTATGTCATTCAATGCACCGAGCACGGAGACTTCGGGCCCGACAAAGACAATTTTCTATTCGTTCATAAGCCCTTCTGCCAGCCCAATGCTACTCGTTCTAACACATCTGTTGAGCAGCTTTTATTAAGCCCCAATCCGGTGCAACACGAATTGTACATCTCTTACCGGTTAAGAGAACCCGACTGGTTGGGCGGCGATCTATTAACAGCACAAGGTACCATAGCTCAGCAATGGCTACCCACACAGTGGCATGAAGTAGGAGATTACCGGCAAGTTATTGCCACACAAGACTTACCCCCAGGGATTTACTTTTTAAGATTGCATAACGCTTATCGGATATTAACTCAAAAAGTAATCAAATTGCCATGAGGTATGGCATCGCTAAAAAGTATTTTGCCATTTTTTTGTAATCAAATTGCTCTTTTTTAGCATAAACATCGTTATAACTCACTTATAATCAATGATAAATAGAAGATTCTAACGACAGGATTTAAGCTCAAAATTGTAATTGCTCGTCAGGGCTTTCTGATTGTAATATTGTACCTGTAAGCATTCTAAAAGTTTTATTCATCATTCTAAAAATGCACAGGTTATGAAAAAGATCAGATTTTTTGCCCTATTCACCTTCCTCATTGTATTGATGAGCGCTTGCGAAAAAGAAAACCTAACGCCACCAAGCACATCAGATGATTATGATAGAAGTGACTACATCGTTGCTTTTTTCAATGCTCTGGAGATGACGCTATTTGCAGATCCATTTTTCAGCAAACAGGTGTTGGAAGAATTGGGCGCCAAACGCCTCGCCGATGGTCGGTATCAGATGCTTTCCAGCACCTATGGCGGTGATTATGTGCAAGTATTTTTTTCGCTGCAATTGCTTGATCGAGCTGCACTGAGCAAACTATCTGCCATGGCGGTAGAACAAATGGAAAACCTGCTAAAGGAAGCGCCTTACGAATTGGCAAGTATGCCTGCCCTAAAGGAAACTTATCATCGGCATCGCTGCATCCGCGAGGTAGTGCGAAAGCCAGGCTTCTGCCATATCATCGGACGCGAATCTTCCCAAACGCATTATGAATTGCACTACCAATGCCAGCGCGTAGAGACGGCGTCAATTTGCACAGAAACCCATCGCCGTATCGGAGAGAACCGCTACTACCCCAATCGAGATTGTTCCGGGCGACCCCGCCGAACTGTTACAATTTATGGATTTCGGTGTGATTAACGCTTGGAAGGTATCCAAATAAAAACATCTAATCATTATTATTAAAATACAAAGCTATGAAAACTACATCTTATTTAGTGGCAGGGCTATTGTTGTTGCTAACTATCAGTGCGCTGCACTGCTCAAAGGAAGCATTCAACCCCCTACCAACTGACGACCCCCTGATCGTGGTCACACACCCCCAGGATACAGTAACCTGCGGAAGCAAACACGTTCTCTATAACAATAGCAGTGATAAGGATACCATTAGGGTGGAGGTGCGCGCCATAGATAAATGCGAGGGCGGTGTACGATCAAGCGTAAGGCGTATTGGCATTGATGACCGTTCACGCGATCGCTCCATATATATCTTAGAAAACAGCTGGTCTGTAACTACTTTTACCGTAGCGCCTGGTGAGCAAATAGTCTTAGAATGTAATGGCTGGGAGGGCTGGGGGTGCCCTTACACACTTGTAACCAACTAAAAAATAGCGTAACGGCGTACAGAAAGTATCCCCTTTTTGTACGCCGTCGTATTTTGATACAATATGATATGATGGCAGAGACTGAATGTCAAATATCAGGAAAGTCCTAAAAAGAGCGAATTGACTAAATGAAAATCACATCATGATTTCCTTAAAATGAATAGCAAATATTTCCAATTCGCATTAAAGCGTTATGGCTGCTGAGTCGAACTTAAAAATCTCTTCAACAACCTGCTTACGGTAGCGAAAAATCTGCTCGATACGGTCATTCACAAAGAAAGTATCCGCTACTGTGCCAATGAAGCCGTAGGGAATTTTATAGTTCAGAATATCCGTCATCAATACGCCGCCGTCTTGTTCTTCGAAATGATGCTGATGATGCCAGAAAGCATAAGGGCCAAAGCGTTGTTCATCAATAAAATATTGCCGGTCGCGCACATGCGTGATCTCCGTTACCCAATTCATTTTAATACCCAGAAAAGGACTAACCCGATAACGAACGATCATCCCCTCGTACATAGGTACGTCTTTGATATCCGATAAAATTTCAAACGACATATCTTTGGGGGTGATATTATCTAAGTTTTCTGGGCGCGAAAAGAAATGCCACACTTCATCTAACGGCCTCGGAACAAATTGCTTCCAAACCTTTTGCGTTACTTTCATTGCTTTTAATATTAATTTACAAGGATAACGTTGGGCATCTTGCTTTGTTCAGTGTACTTTACAAATTATAAGCTCATTTTTAGATACCAACAAAGCTACAAGGTAAATGATTGACTAAATGAAAGGACGTCTTTTTTACTGAAAATAGGATTGATCTTTGTTTTGAAATGAATGTAGGTCGCTATTTTTACAAACTCGATAAAATTTAAAAATTCACTTCCATCGTAAATCGAATTTTTTTGCTATTATTGACAATGGAAAACCTATTAAAAGTCAAAAATAAGTGCCATTTTAAAAGTGTAAATAGATGATAACCAGAGCTTTAATACTCTTGCTGCTATGCTGTATGGCTATTGCGCTACCTGCCCAAAACGATACCGATTTGCAACGTGTAGAGCCGCCGTTTTGGTGGGCTGGCATGA
>CALMSP010000058.1 GCA_937872405.1 uncultured Saprospiraceae bacterium
ATGATACTGTCTTTGTACCAAAGCGGGTTCGGTGTGGTTTTGTCGGACATGGTTGAGTTAGTGCTTGTAGATATTTAAGATGCAAAATCTTGAATTTTGAACATCTGATTTCGCGGCATAAAATACGGTTTTTTAGAATGTAGCCAAAAGAAAAAAACAAGCAGCAAAATATTTCTATAAAAAAAGGACATAACCACGTATTGGTTATATCCTGTTATGTTTTGATTAATATTTTAAGCAAAATTTTAATTTTTCTTATTGCTGTGCATCTTTTACACGCATCTGACAAGAGGTGCAACCGTTTGATTCGCAACGAGATACACCGCCGAAGGCTTTTTTATATTTACAACCACTGTCCCCCGACTGGCAGTTGCACGATACATCGGACACAGGAACGGGCGCGTCTTGTATTGATGCGGTTTGGGGCAAGGGATAGCCAACCAAAACACCGTACAGGTTTAGGGCTACCAGGCGCGTATTTTTTATATCTTCATCATTTATCGTTACTTTTCCATAATACTTTTTATGCAATTCATTAATCGCTTGCTGTACTTCGGGTATCTCAAAAAATAAGTCGGTAGCTGCATAAAAACGATTTGTATTTGTATTGTTATTCACAAACTGAACGCCTTGTGAAAAATCCACGAACACAAATTCGCCATCCGTGATGCTGCTGCGCTGGATATTGCCACAGTTGGTCCGTTTGCCCGTACAGCTTCCGCCTTTGCACTCTGAGCAGGCAAAACTTCCTTGATAGTACAATACGTCGCAGCCGCTGGAGCCAGAACAGGTGCATGTGTAGCATACATCGTTGGAGCTGTACAACTCGCCGCTATCATTTTTGGCGTAAATAAATATTTTTTCGGGCAACTGTAACTGTACGGAGGAGGCATCCATTTGACGGACAATGGTGTGATCGGGTAGTGGTACTCCGCCCAACGTAGCGCCAATGAGGACTTTGGGTACCTGAAACAAATCGCTGGCAGCTAAGCTTTCCGCCATTTTTTCCGTTTGCTGCTGTTCGCTACAGGCATTCAGCAAACAGGCGAGCAAGATTAATACAAACAACTTTTTCATAAGACAAAAGTAATTTAGGTGAAAAGGATAAATACTTGATACGAACAACTTTTGCGCGCATACTACATTGTTCTATTGCAAATATATAATCAAAAAATCGGAAAAAATCGGAAAAAATCGGAAAAAATCGGAATCACGCGGTGGTTATTCGGTATATCGAATGCCAAAATGATCAAAAATAAGTCGCTGTTGGGAGGGAGAAAGCATTGTTCGGGGCGGAATTTTATGTCGGAAAGCATCGGATTTTAGCAACGCATAGAGCGTTCTTTCGCTGATACCGAGTATTTCAGCTACTTCTTTTCGCGTGCGGAAACCATGGATGATGATTATTTTCTTTCTCATGACTATACATTTTGGGATATAGGTTACATTAAGCAACAACAATGTTATTATAATTTGGTTCGCCAAATTATTATAGACGTTCATTCTATTTAGCAGGGCGTATCATGTTAATATGTGGAATACCATCCTCGATATATATATCGCCCACGGATTGAAAGCCAAATGATTGGTAAAATTGTAGTAAATAAGTCTGTGCGCCTATTTTAATAGGTTGGTTACTAAATAACTGCTCGCAATATTGGATTGCCATTTGCATCAGTACGCGCCCAGCGCCTTGTCCTCTTACCTGTGGTGCGCTCACAACACGCCCAATGGAAGGGTATTCCGGGTACGATACGCCTGCTGGAAGTAATCGTGCATAAGCCAGTAGCCCACCATCGGTAGCCCTTGCCATAAGATGCCACCCCTGCGGGTCCTTGCCATCGGCATCAAGATAGGGGCAGTTTTGCTCTACCACAAACACCGATTGTCGCAGGGCCATGATGTCATATAATTGGGTGATGTTAAGTTGTTCAAAGGCTAAACACTGAAATTCCATGATGTGTATATTTATTTTTGTGTAAAATTACTACGAAATATTTATATTGACAATAAAAAAAGCCTCCCGACTCCAAAGATCGGAAGGCTTTTCCGGTGCGCTCGACGCGGCATCAGCAAACGATGATACTATGCATAAGTGCGTTAGCGAATTGCCGAGAGCAACAGTTCGTCAGATTTGCTAATCACGATCACCTGCTGATACTTTCTTCCGCCTTCTTTTACTACAAGCAGGTATTTTCCGACTGGTAAATTGCTCAGGTTCAACGTTTTACGGTAGCCATTGCGTTTTGCAATGGTCTCTTGATAGTGAATAATGGTCCCGTCAAGATCTTCAATAGACAGCATAGCGCGTTTTTGCTGCAAGTTTTTTAGCGCAATCACAATCGTTTTGCTGCCAGCAGTTGTTACACTCAAGTTGTTGTTTTCAACAGGGAAAACGTCGTTTGCCATCAATGGGGCGGCGGTAGCCAGCGCGAAGCAAAGCGCCAGCATCATACTTACAAACTTCATAATGAGTCGGGTTTTTATGAAAAAAATAATTTTTACATTACAAAGATGCTTTCAAAGTAAAAGAGTTGCAACAAAACCTGACCGGTAGGGGATTTTTTTCGATGAACATTGATAAAAATGAAGAGTTTGAGTTGTCAAACAAAATTATTGCAAGGTCTTTTCGCCCCTGCAGTTACGCCCTGCCAAATTAACTTTGCAACATCCTTCAACACTCGTAGCGTTTATGGAGCTATATCAGTATGTTATTGCTATCGTCGGAAGTTTTTTCGCTGGCGCTATCAACACCTTGGCAGGCAATGGTTCGGTTATTACACTCATGATTCTGACAGAAATGATGGCCCTGCCAGGCAACTTAGCCAATGGTACCAACCGCATCGGATTGCTCACGCAAAGTATTGCGGGCGCCTTGGCTTTCAAAAAACACGGTCGCCTCAATCTACAACGTAGCTGGGCGTTCATCACCTTCACTTCGGTGGGCGCCATTATTGGGGCATTGGTAGCGGTACGTGTAAGTAATGAGCAATTTCTGGGCGTTTTCCGATTTTTAATGGTGTTTATGCTGCTTGTTATTTTGGTGAAACCCGAACGCTGGCTCCGGCAAACCGATCCGAATCTCAAACTCCGTTTGTGGGCGATCATTCCTATGTTTTTAGCGTTGGGTTTTTACGGCGGCTTCATCCAGATGGGGATGGGCATTTTCTTTTTGGCGGTGATGGTACTCACCGTTCGCTACAGCTTGGTGGATAGTAACGCGATTAAAGTCACCATCGTTGGTTTATATACGATTATTGTGATTCTTATTTTCCAATGGCAAGGATAGATCGGAAGAGCACACGTCTGAACTCCAGTCACTAGCTTATCTCGTA
>CALMSP010000059.1 GCA_937872405.1 uncultured Saprospiraceae bacterium
GCGCCCCTCGCTGAAGTTCGGCACGCATTCGATGAGCGGTTGGTGGGTCATTGGTCAGGATTTTTTCGAGCAAATATGCGCGGTCTTTGCCAAAAATACAAACAGGACTTAAACGTGGCACTTGATCAACGCGAGCTTTTGTCCGTTTCTTTTGACTTGGCGTGCTTATCGCCTTGCACAACTTTTCTTATTTGGCTTGGCAGCAGACTGATACTGCCGCCGGATAATTTTTCCAAGCTGAAAGCCAATAAAATATAGGCTTCTGTAATGCCAGGCACCGGCAGAAACACCATAGAAAAGAACGGTAAAAAGCGCGGAATGTCTTTCAATTGGTTGAAAGCATCGCGTATTTCTTGTTCCGAGGGAAGGTTATCCGTGCGCCCGAGTCGGAGCTTGCCATTCAAGAGCTTCCCAAAAGTGCGCGCCATATCGCGGGTTTCTACGGCTTCGAGGCGGGCAGCATTGCCCAGTTTGACAAAATTTTCCACAATGGCCTGCCCCAACAGCAGCACGCCCGTTTTTTTACCTTTAAAAACGTGCAATTGCTCGCCGTGCAGATATAAGAAACAGCCAAGATCCGCTTTGCTATGAAGCAATTCATCAGGTGATAATTGCAATTTATTCAACAAAGGCACCAAAAAAGCCTCCTCTAAGGCATCAACTTCAGCATCCACATGAATGGTAAGCAGGCAAAGATCGAGCAGAAACCGACGGGCAATCCAATCGAGCGGGGGTATGCTAATATCTTGAATATCAACCTCTTGCTCAAAAAATTCACGGAGCATCGCGCGTTCCTCTGGGGCGAGTAACGTAGCGGAGCGTTCAAATTGTTGGTGGAGTATTTTCTCTTTTTCGGATATGCGATGATCGGCGCGGGCTGCTGCCGCGATGAGTTTAAGCGTCAGGTTTTTGAGCTGCCTTTTGTTGAATAACCAAGTTGCAAAAAACGTATCTTCCTGAAAATCAGGAACTTTTACAGCTTGGCAATACTGCATAAACCCGTATAAATCCCAGAAAAGTTGGCTACTAATGCCTGTTTTACGAAAGTCGAAATAGCCCTTTTTGAAACGCACCCGCTCGAAGATAAGCTGCTCTATCCACTCTTCGTCCGTATCCTTTGCATAACGATGCAGCGCCGTGTAATATTTACGAATCTGCTGCCCATAATGCTCCACAATTGATGCGTCGTGCGTAGATGCATTGGGCTGCTCGCTGAGTCCGAGGTACAGCATTACATCCAAAAGAATCAGCTTGGCGCGCTCCGTATCCGACCTTTTTTCGAGCCAGTTGCCCGGATTTTCAAAAGGATAATGCACTGGAAATCCATAGATGAGTCCGCTTTGTTGCAACACAGCATAAGCAGGATGTTCTAAGCTGGCGAAGCGCTGTAGAAGGGTGGCGTGCATGTCGTCGGTGATGGTGCGAATATTGCTAACCTGCAATGGGTGCATCTGGCGATATTGCAAATACTGCTCAAACCAATTGGGTTGTTGAAAATCAATCATAATGTGTGTTTTGGCATTATTATCCGAAAGCAAAAGTACGTGTGAATTGGTGCACGGACTTACTTTTTCGACCAGTGTTTTTACAAAAAAGGCAAAATGAATTTAGGGTAGCCTTTCTAAAGCGGACTTCGCTTTTTGGTGCAACTCCGCTTTGTATTCGTTCGGATGCATACTCAAGCAGAGGCGATAATATTCGCGGGCTTTATCATGATGACGCCGCAGTTCGTGTATGAGCCCAGCTTGTAAAGCCGCATTGCAAGCAAAGAAATAAGACGTTTGGCGCCCCTGTTCTATAGCTTTCTGATAGTATTCAAGCGCTTCATCGTAGCGCCCCAGCCCATGCAAAATGCGCCCGAGGCGGTAGAAGTATTCCAAGTGGTGGGCTGTTTCTTGGAAGACAGGCGCGCTTAGTTCTTGCAACACATCGTAGGCTTTTTGGTAATAGCCACCATCAAAAAGCAGGCGTGCTTTCACCAAGCGCACATTCGCAATGCGCGCGGCACGCGCCTCCTGTAAAGCGTCTTTATCGGCGCCCGTATTCGATTTTCCGTTGGTCAGTACGGATTGCATATGCTCGCGGTAGCCTGCGGTATTCCCTTGCAGCAGTGCTATCCAAGCCAGTTTTTGATATGTTTCTTTCACGCCATGATTGCTGCGCTGGTGGGCTAGAAATTTATAAAACCAAGCGCCAGCATCTGAATCGAGGCGACGCAGCTTAGCTAACCCCAACATGAAATCGAGATAAGGTGCCGATGCGAACTCTGCCCCGCGGGGGCATTGCTTTAACAATTCAATGGCTTGGTCGTTGCGTTGGGATCGCATCGCTACACTTGCCAGCACGTAGCAGTGTAGCGGATTTTGGCGGGGCTGTAGGTCAGCAGACTGTAGCACTTGCCATGCCGCATTGCCATCATTATCAAGATACAGCAAGATGCCAGCATACATCACGGCAATCTCCGCTTTGAAGGGTGAATTGTACTGCCGGGTCAGTTGCAGCGCCGTTTTCAATTCTTTTCGCCCCTGCGCTACGCTACCTTCTAAACCGCCCAGCACCTTGGCACTCCATTTGTAGCTGTCGGGAATGGTGCCAGCTAATGCGTGCAGCACGCCGAGGTCTTTCAGATTGAGTATAAAATCAGGGAACTTCTCCTGGTTGCGTTGTAATAATTTATGCGCTTTGCTAATATCGTTAAATGCTGCTAGATACTCGCCGAAAGAGAGCTTGACCAAAGCCCATTGCAGACGCAGGTCGGCCTGAGCATACAAATAATAGGGCGATTCTGAATTGCCCGTTTGTATTTTGATAAGGCGTGCTTCTTGATTTTTTTTCAAGCGTTTGTAATCCGCTTCGCTTTGATTGAGATACAGCGTTAAAAAATCAATATAATTTTCGATATGATAAATGAGCAGATTGTTGGGGTCGTGCCGACGTACTTGATGCAGTGTTAGGCGAGCATCATTAAAGCGCAAACTGGTGGCTTGTTCATACGCGATACCAATATCCGAAGTGAACTCAAAATGCCCGGCGCTCAACCTCAAAGATGACAGGCAGCACCAAACGATCAGAACCGCAAATTGCTTCATACGTCTGTTTTTCAGTCGTTTATAGGTTCAGTTGACGTTTAGGGCTTCCCGTTTGCTTAAGGATAAAGGTACGATTAGAGCGCCATAAATACAAAAAGCCCCGAAGGCATGGCGCGCCACAATCCTCAAGGCTTTTGTGTAATTCTGAATAATGTCGGAGTGCGTTGTAATGGTGGCTTATTCGGTAGCAGCAGGCTGCAACACTTCCCCCAGTACGCTATCATCCACCAGAATGCGGCCGCAATGCTCGCATGCAACGATGTTTTTGTGCATCGCAATTTCTAATTGCAACTGAGGCGGAATCTTATTGAAACAGCCGCCGCAGGAGTTGCGCTCTACCGTCACCACGGCCAAGCCATTGCGGTAGCTGGTGCGAATTTTATCATAGGCGCGGATAAGGCGTTCTTCGATTACCTTGCGCGCCTTTTCTGATTTTTTCTTGAGTTCGGCTTCTTCCTTCTCTGTTTTTTCGATGATCTGAGCAAGTTCTTCACGTTTGGTTTCCAACTCTTTACGCTTTTTCTGCAAGCGCTCTTCTATGCCGTTGCGCGTTTCTTGCTTGACTTCAATATCAGCGGCAGATTGGCGCGCTTTCTTCTCCCCAAGTTGAATTTCTAACTTTTGGAACTCCAGTTCTTTGGTCAGCGCTTCAAACTCGCGGTTGTTTTTTACATTATCTAATTGAATCTGATACTTTTCGATGGTTGTTTCCGATTCTTTTATCTTTCCGTGCTGGGTATTCATTTCAGTTTGCAATTCTTTGATCACCGATTCCATCTTGGTCATGCGAAGCTCCAGCCCTGCAATTTCGTCTTCGAGGTCCTGTACTTCGTCGGGCAATTCACCTTTCAAAATTTGAATCTCATCAACCTGAGAATCAATGCGTTGCAGTTGGTATAGTTGTTTAAGTTTTTCTTCAACCGTTAGTTCGATCATAGTTTATCCTTGAGCATTTAAAGTGATCAATAAGAACAGCGCTCCATGCGAGTAACGCTTTTTCTTCAAAAATCGTATTATTACCATATACATTAACACTTTCGCGGTGCAAAAGTTACAAGTAGTGTACTGGATTAGTAGATACGTTTGTACAATAGCGCGCAAAATTAGGAAATTTTTCTGAAATTATTTCATATAAAAGTTCGATTGTAAACTGCTCGCTTTCAAAATGTCCGATATCGGCAATCAATATTTTGTTGTCAGCATCAAAAAATTCGTGGTATTTGTAATCGGCGGTAACAAATACATCGGCTTGCTGCGCCAATGCGGTGGGCAGGAGGAAGGAGCCGGCACCGCCACATACAGCTACGGTGCGCACCATATTGCCAGTGAATGCGGTATGACGCACACATGCGCTACGCATGGCGGTTTTGAGGTGTTGCAGAAAGTCGGCTTCAGTCATCGGTTGCGGTAGTTCTCCGATCATACCAGAACCTACGGTGGCGCTTGGGCTGTCTGTTGTGTTGAATTCTGGCATTAAGTCGTGCCGATGCAGGAGCGCCCGTATTTTGTGCTCCAATCCAGCGGGCACCATTGCTTCAAGGCGGATCGTCAATTCGCTCCCTTCAGCGTTGTGATTAATGAGTTCGATTTCGTATATTTCTTGCAATTTGTTGTTTAACAGCAAATTACGCATGATTTTTTCTTGTTCTTTTGGTAGCACAACCGACATTCGGCGGAGCACTTTTTTAGGTGCCAGTACGCGGGTACTCGTAATCCCCAGTTTTTCGCAAATTTTGGCGTTCACTCCCTGGTGATAAACGTTGTCGAGGTTGGTATGAATAGCATAAATGGCGACGTCGTTTTTGATAGCCAGCAGCAACACACGCTCTACATAGGTGCGGCCGGTAAGGCGTTTTAAGCCTTTGAATACAATCGGATGATGCGCCACAATCAGGTTGCAGCCTTTCTCAATGGCTTCTTGCACGACCGCTTCTGTAGAGTCGAGGCAGCACAATATACCCGTGACCAATGCTTCTGGGTTGCCTACAATAAGCCCTGCATTGTCGTAATCTTCTTGATACATCGGCGGGGCTATTGTTTCTAACCAAGAAGTTAATTCCTTGATTTTCATAATTTTATCTTGTTTTAAAATGACTTAAAACGAATTTTACCAACTGCGGATTTGCTGCTCGATAGCCGTCGTAGAATATCCCTCAATATAGGGCAAACATTGCACTTGTCCGCCGCGCGCCAGCACAATATCAGAGCCAACAATTTGCTCCGGCTGCCAGTCGCCACCTTTTACTAATAGGTCTGGTTGCACCAAGCGAATGAGTTCCAGCGGGGTATCCGTTTCAAAGGGCACCACTGCATCCACACAAGTAAGCGCTGCCAGCAGGTGCTGTCGAGTCATTTCATCGTGAATAGGGCGATGCGGGCCCTTGAGCCGCTGCACGGATGCTGCCGTATTGAGTCCAATGACGAGTTTGTCGCCCAGGTCGCGCGCTTCTGCCAGATAGTGCAGGTGTCCGTAGTGCAGTATATCGAAGCAGCCATTGGTGAATACAATGGTGTAGCCTTGTGCACGCCAGTGAGCTATCGTTTGTACAATGGTGGCCCAATCGTGAATTTTAGCACGGATAGCATTTAATTGCGACATCATATTTTTTTAAATTTAATTAATTGGTTTTTATTGTTTTAAATATTTTAAAAACAATTATTTTTATATGATCATAATTATTTTAATAACGATTTTCTCCTACCCTTTTGAATATATCCCTTTCAATTGAAAATAACGTGCTTGTCCACGTTCAAAAGTTTGTTTTTCAATATTTTACAAAACCCAAAATTGGACTTCTAAAATCGTACATGGTATAATATCCTTTTCAAAAATAAAGAGGGATTCAATAGACAAATTATCATCAGCACATCATTACATCCCTTTTAAAATGGTCTAACATTCTACCGCCATCAAGTGCGCGTGGTTTTTACAAAGAAGCAGAATATCTGGCAGAGATTCGTATCTTTGCAGCCTTAATTTGCCATCGCTTATGCCAGACAGAACGCAGCAGCCGCCCATTCAAGCAATTGAAGGACTTCGCCTACCCGCTATTCCTGTGGAAACACTTGATAATGGTATTCCGGTTTATGTGGTGAATATGGGTACGCAGGACGTTGTGAAAATAGAAGTCATTTTTAATGCAGGGCGGCCCTATGAGCACAAACAATTGGTGGCCCGCGCCACAGGAGCCATGCTCAAGGAAGGTGTTGCTGGCTTAGATTCTGCGGCTATTGCCGAGCACCTTGATTACTACGGCAGTAGCCTAAGTACGCCTGCCAATATTGACACCACCAATATTGTCTTGTACAGCCTCAACAAGTACCTGCCGGATGTGCTCCCTTTGGTCGTGCGCCTGCTTTCAGAGCCTTTGTTTCCGCAACACGAGCTGGATACTTTTATTCAGGTGAATCGCCAGAATCTTCAGGTGGATTTGACTAAAAATGATACCATCGCATACCGTACTGTTACAGAGTTAATCTTTGGGTCGGCGCATCCCTATGGTTATAATAGCTATCCAGATGTCTATTCTGCACTAACCCGTAACGACCTGCTGCAACACTTCGAACGATGCTACACCGCCGATAATTGTCAGATCATCATCAGCGGTAAAGTTGAAGCGTCTGCGCTCAAATTACTCAACCACACGTTGGGGCGGGCTATTCCGCGAGGGCAACGCCTCGATGCGCGTCCTATCATCCAACCAGCTACTGCACGGCAAACGCTTCTTCCGAACCCTGATACGGTGCAAATGGCTATTCGGGTGGGGCGTCATTTGTTCAGCCGGCATCATCCTGATTTTGCGGGCATGTATGTGCTCAACACCATATTAGGCGGGTACTTCGGTTCGCGCCTCATGGAAAATATCCGCGAAGATAAAGGCTACACTTACAATATTTATTCGGTGATGGATACCATGCGTTTCGACGGATGTTTCTACATTGCTACCGAAGTGGGTAATGAATTTGCGGCACAGACTTTGCAAGAGATTTATACCGAAATGGACTTGCTGCGCACAGAACCCGTGGACGAAGAAGAATTAATGATGGTACACAACTACCTGATGGGCAGCTTTTTAAACATGCTGGATGGCCCGTTTAACGTATCGGATGTGGTCAGAACGCTTCTTAGTGAAAACCTGCCGCTCTCGTATTTCGAAGATTTCGTCGGGGAGGTGGCGCAAGTAACCTCCGCCCAACTACAAACGCTGGCACAACGGTACCTCGACCCTAAGGATTATTATGAGGTGGTTGTAGGCGCGGTGGATATGCTTGCCAAGTGATTTTTTTGTAAAATCTGGTACAAGCGCTAATAAGATTGGCATTTTCTTTTTCTTTTTAGCTAAATTTATGTTCTTTTGCGGCGGAAAAGAATTCAGAAAGGCATTTTCAGCAATTTATGTTAATGCAAACACGAGCATCCAAACAAAAATAATGCTTGTTGTACACCAAAAAACAAACAAAGCAGTTTACCATTAAAATAGAGGACACGAAATAAATGAAATTTCTTAGTTTTTTTAAACAAGAGTTGGCAATAGATTTAGGTACTGCCAACACACTCATCATACAGGATGGACAAGTGGTAGTGGACGAGCCATCTATCGTGGCGCTTAATAGGCGAACAGGAGAGATCATCGCTGTGGGCAAAAAAGCCATGCAAATGCACGAAAAAACCCACGAAGACATCAAGACGGTGCGTCCGCTGAAGGATGGGGTTATCGCGGATTTTCAGGCGGCCGAAAATATGATTGAAGGCTTCATTAAGATGCTTGGCGGCCGTCGTAAGTTGTTCTCCCATTTAAAGATGGTCATTTGCATTCCATCTGGCATCACAGAAGTGGAAAAACGCGCCGTATTTGACTCCGCTGACCACGTAGATTCTAAAGAAACTTACCTGATACACGAACCGATGGCTGCTGCGCTGGGCATCGGGCTGGATGTAGAAGAGCCAGTCGGTAATATGATTATTGACATTGGTGGGGGTACGACTGAAATTGCGGTTATTGCGCTGGCGGGTATCGTGTGTGATCAGTCTATTCGAATTGCTGGTGATGAACTCAATAATGACATTATCAGCTACATGAAGCGACAGCATAATATTCTGATTGGTGAGCGTACAGCGGAGCAAATCAAAATTCATGTTGGTTCTGCCCTGCACGAATTGGATAATCCACCGGAGGACTATGCTGTAAACGGGCGCGACCTGATGACCGGCATTCCAAAGCAGATCAAGATTTCCTACAGCGAAGTAGCGCATGCGCTCGATAAATCCATTTCCAAAATCGAAGATGCCGTTCTAAAAGCGCTCGAATCCACACCGCCTGAGTTGGCTTCCGATATTTACCGCACGGGGTTGTACCTCACAGGTGGCGGCGCTTTGCTTCGAGGCTTGGACAAGCGAATTGCTCAGAAAACCAAGCTGCCAGTGCATGTGGCGGAAGACCCCCTGCGCGCAGTGGTGCGCGGTACGGGCATTGCACTCAAAAACACTCACCGATTCACGTTTTTGATAGACCGCAAGAGCGTGTGATTGGCGGGAGGCGCGCACCATAAAAGCTCGTTGAATTTATTGTTAAAACCTGCCCGGATATGCGTGGAATTTTAGGTTTCCTAATCAGGCGTAGCGGCTTGCTTCTTTTCGTGCTGCTGGAAGTGGTTTCGTTTTATCTGATCATACGGTTTAATGAAACCCAACGCTTGATTGGCCTAACTTCCGCCAATAAGTTTACGGGGTATTTGTACAAACAATACGACGCGCTGACCGATTATCTTACCTTGGGTCGGCAAATGGAAAACCTCCAGGTAGAAAACGCCCGCCTGCACGAGCAACTGTTGATCTGGCAAACTAGTCGGGATGACTCGCTGGCAACGGATACGCCACCGACTGCTACTACCGAACGTTCGGATTCTTCCCAATTCGCATCAACCCTACGCGATAGCTTACAGTTTATTCCAGTACGCATCATCAACAACAGCATAGCAGCTGAAAACAATATCCTAACCATCAATCGTGGACGCAAGGACGGTGTAGAACCACGCATGGGGATGATGGGAGTGGATGGTATTATTGGCATCGTCCGGGATGTTTCTGATCATTACGCTACCGTGATGTCTTTACTGCATCGGCAAACGCGCATCTCCGCTACGGTTGGTGAGGCTGATTTTTTTGGCGCCCTGCGATGGGAAGACCGCGACCCGTGCTACATGTGGCTGACCGACGTGCCCAAACATGCCGAGATTAGGCCGGGTGACCCGGTACGAACCAGCGGTCATTCTTTTATTTTTCCAGTTGGTATTTTAATCGGGAAAGTAGAAAAAGTCTTCATTCTGGAAGGGGACAATTTTTATAGAATTCAGGTAGCGCTAAATAACGACCTGAGTCGCCAGCAATTTGGCTACGTGATTCGGCATAGCCGCCGGGCAGAACTTTCATCCTTAGAACAGCGAATCGCCCAATGAACACAACTATTTTCATCCATATCATCCGGTTTATTGGCATCTTGTTGGGGCAGGTGTTTTTACTAAAACACATTGACCTAAGTTGGGGCGGCTTCAATTATATAGAAATTTTCTGGTATCCGTTGTTTATACTATTGTTGCCTTTTCGAACCTCCCAACCAGTGTTGCTACTACTCAGTTTTGTGACTGGATTGGCGGTTGATTCTTTTTATGACACGACGGCTATGCACGCAGCAGCATTGGTATTCACAGGCTTTATTCGAGCTTACGTATTCGAATTGATACAACCCCGCGGCGGATATGACATTACGCACAGCCCAACTAAGTACCGAATGGGCATGCCTTGGTTCTTACGTTACACTGCTATTTTGATGGGGGTGCATCTGTTTTTTTATTTTTCCGTAGAATTTTTTACCTTCGTGTATATTGTGGACATTATGCTCAAGACCGTTTTCAGTTTTATACTGTCCATGATCTTTGTGCTAATGTTTATGTTCATTTTCAATCCTAAAGATTAGCAAGCGCTATTCGATTATGATTACTGACCTGTATCGCAATCGGCAATTAACGATTCGGGCACTCTTTCTTGTTTGTGCCCTGATTCTCATCGCCAAAGCAGCGCATCTGCAACTGCTCGACGACACTTTTCGTCAACGGGCGGAAGCTACTGCTATTCAAAAATATACCATTTATCCTGCTAGGGGATTGATTTATGATCGAGACTCTAACTTGTTGATTTACAATACCCCTGTGTTCGACCTAATGGTCACTTACAATCAGGTAGATTGGAAGCGGTTTGATACGCTGCGGTTTTGCCAATTGTTAGACATCAGTAAATCCTTTTTTGAACAAAATATCGTCAAAGACTGGCGAGACCCGCGTTTTTCCAGAGCGGTGCCCTTTGTTTTCATGAGCAAGGTCAACCCGGAAATTTTCGCACGCTTTCAGGAAAGTTTGTATGAGTTTCCTGGTTTTTTTGTGCAGGTGCGCAACGCACGCGGCTATCCGCACCAGAATGCGGCACATATGTTGGGTTACATTCGGGAAGTCAATCCGACCGAAATAGAACGCTATCCTGACATTTATCAAATGGGCGATTACATTGGCGCCAGTGGGTTGGAGAAGTCCTACGAAAATTTGCTTCGCGGCGAGAAAGGCACTCGCTATGTACTCAAAGATAATTTTGGGCGAAACGTAGGCGCTTATAAAAATGGCGACCTCGATGCGAAGCCCGTATCGGGTGTGGATGTTTTTACGTCCATTTCGTTAGAATTGCAGCAGTATGGTGAATTGCTAATGCAAAATAAAATTGGTAGTATCGTTGCTATCGAGCCGGCCAGCGGCGAAATTCTGGCGATGGTGAGTTCGCCTGGCTACGATCCGAACCTGCTGACCATCAACCAAAATCGAGGCTACGAGTATGGTAAATTGTTAAATGACCCACTCAATCCCTTGCTCGATCGTTCCGTACAAGCGATGTACCCACCGGGTTCGCTGTTCAAACCCGCTATAGCGCTCATCGCACTACAAGAAGGCGTGCTGACAGCTAATCGAACCATTGGTTGTGGCGGTGCTTACTACTTGGGAGGGCAACGGCTCACAGGCTGCCATGGTCATCCAACCTGCACCTCGCCAGCAGCAGCCATTCAGTACTCTTGCAATGCCTATTTCGTAACCGTGTTTCGTGATATTGTGGATAAATTTGGCTTCTACAATCCACAAAAAGGCTTGGATGTATTCAACGATTATCTAAACCGCATGGGCTTAGGGAAACCGCTTGGCGTGGATTTCCCAAACGAAAAAGGCGGGAACTATCCAACATCGAAGTATTATAATCGCATCTTCGAGCAGCAGCAGCCTGGGCAAAAATGGAATTCGGTGTGGGTGCGCTCGGTGGGTATCGGACAGGGCGAAATGCTGCTTACTACCATGCAAATGGCTAACCTTGGTGCATTAATTGCCAATCGAGGATACTACTTCACCCCACATTTTATCAAAAAGTTTAGAAACAGCGACCAGCCAATACCAGAAGCCTTTCGTCAGCAAAACTATATCGGTATTGATAAAGCCCATTTCGACTTAGTAGTGAACGGTATGGAGGGCGCCGTGACAGGTGGTACAGCTCGCGTTGCGTATTTGTCAGATATACCTACCTGTGGCAAAACCGGAACTGCTGAAAACCCACACGGCAAAGACCACTCTATCTTTTTCGGCTTTGCGCCAAAGGAGAATCCGCGTATTGCCATCGCCGTGTATGTAGAAAATGCAGGCTTCGGGGCTACCTTTGCTGCACCAATAGCCAGTTTGATGATGGAAAAATACCTTACCGGTACCATACGACCTGCACGCCAGTACCTCGAAGATCGAATTATGAACGCCAACTTAGTCGCCACCAAACCCTAACGCTTGCATGCGCTTACCATCACTGCACAGCCTTCTGACGCTCGTGATATTTGCACCCGCTTTATTCGCGCAGCCACCAAGCGACGACACCCCCCAACAGTTGCGTTTGATTTTTGCAGGTGATATCATGGGACATGCCTCGCAAATTGCTTCCGCCGAACTGAAAAAGGATGCACAGTACGATTACACCCCTTGCTTTGAGTATATCGCCGCCACCCTCCGCCAAGCGGATTTGGCTATCGGCAACTTAGAATTGACTCTCCCAGGGCAGCCGCCTTATCTGGGGTATCCAATGTTCCGAAGCCCCGATGCGCTTGCGCCTGCACTACGACACGCGGGCTTTCATCTGCTCCTAACGGCTAACAATCATTCTAATGACAGTGGTCCAGAAGGCGTTGTTCGCACAATTCAGACGCTGGAGGCGCATAATTTCTACCACACAGGTACCTTTCAAAATGCTGCCGAACGTGAGGCTTATTATCCATTATTAATTTATAAAAATAACTTTCGTTTAGCATTTTTAAATTATACGTATGATACCAATGGCATTCCGACCCGCCCGCCGGTACAGGTAAACGAAATAGACGAAGCCTTGATAGAAGCGGATATGGCAGTAGCCCGACAACTTCAGCCGGATGCCATTATTGTGGTGATGCACTGGGGCGATGAATATCAGTTGCGTGAAAACAAACGCCAGCGCGAATTAGCGCAAAAACTTGCCGATTGGGGCGCTGATCTGATTATTGGGGCGCATCCGCATGTTGTGCAACCCATCCGCACCGTGCTCAGTCGTTATCCAAATGGCGCCGAGAAAAAAGTACCGGTTGTTTATTCGCTGGGCAATTTCATCTCCGGTCAAATCAAAACGCATACCGACGGTGGCATTTTGGTGGCAGTTACGCTCGAAAAAGAAGGAACGGCTGGTGCATTGCGTATTTCTACCCCCCAGTATATCCCTATTTGGCGCTGGGTGGAGCGGCAAGCTACCGGCAAAAAATGCTATCGAGTGGTGCCTATTCGACCCTTTGAGCAAGATGCCAAAGCGATTGGTATGAATGCAAGCGATCATGCGGCTATGCTACAGTACGCGCGCGCGGTGCGTCACAACCTACAGGATTCGGATGCGACAGAACTCCCTATGCCCACTTACGAAAAACGCTAAACAGTAATCGCTCCTTGCCTCTAAATGCCGTTCTCTATAATATACAACGTATTCAATCTGTTTTAATATTTATATTTTTCTTAACCCGGTCAACCAACCTATTTTAGGCATGGACAAAAACACTGAAAGACAAGGCATTGAAAAGAATTCAATACCATGTTTTTAGCTAAAAATGTACGATGGTACAAAGACCTTATCTTGACAATACATTAAACGATACCCCCATAAAGTACCCCAATTCATAAACTGGCTTAATGGGTACAGTATTCGCCTGCGAGATAAAGCGATCGCCCACTTCAAAGGCTTGGGCAAGCCGTTGTACGCGCCCACCCATGATGCCGCCATTGAGCACAATGCGTTGTTCGCGCCCGATGATGAAACTTGGCCCAAAAAAGAAAGACGCTGACTGGCTGGCGCTACCCGATCCAGCTACCGGAAAACCAATGCCAAAAGACCCCCCAAGCGAAAGATTTTTAGCTGTTTGATTATAAAAATGAAAAAAAGACGCTACCACAGGGTAGAAGCCATCTTCATCTTCAGCACGAATAATGGAATCGCGTACAAAGTATGATTGCGGCCGATTAAAAAACTGACCAAAGGCCACGCCAATACTTGCATTTACTTTAAATCCGCCAAACACCGGCACTTCAATAGGTGCTTTTTGTAGCGGCTGAAGACCCCGCGTCAGTCCTGTATCATTAGGCACTAAGCGTACCGAAAAACTAATCTCATCTCCTTTGGCGGATGTGCGATAAGGCGTAGAAAATGGGTTATCAGCTAAAGCAACGTACTCACGCCAGATCGCATTGAGTTTGAGCATGTCTATATCTGGTATTTCCGATACCAAATCGCTGATATTTCCTTCTATATTACGGTATGTATTGCTTCTACTAGATGCTTCTGCATAAATAGGAAGTAGCGGTTGAACAAACTCACTCAGCAGCAGATTGTCGCGATAGCGTTCTACATCCGGCATTAATTTTTCCATCGCTTGGAGTTCTTGGTCATAGGTGCGATGTTGATTTTTTATTTCATCCAGTTTGCCAAGTAATTGAGCGCGTGTATTGCTTTTCTCCAACAGTACATTGAGGTTTACCTGATCGGGTGTGCGCGCGTCCAGTACTTTTTCCAGATAATCGCTTGCCAACTGGCGGATACGATCTGCCTTCAAATTAGGATCATATTTGATAGACGTTACCTCCTGCAACACAAAGGATCGTATCTGGTAGGCCTCCGCAATATTTTGTACTTCGCGCTGCTGAGCCTGTATAGCCGAATCCACAACTTTTATCTTTTCAAAAGTGCTATAAAAGGAGCTAATATCCTTGGTTAATTTATTAAACTGACTATTGGAAATGCCATAATTAACGTTATATTCTCGTGGAACACCCGGCTGAACAAAAGCTTCGAAGGACTGAGGGGTACCACGGCCGGTGGTCATGCTGGTGAGCGGATTGACACCACCGCCAAGCGTAGGAAACAAATTAGTGAGTCCAGGCTGCCCCGTTAGCCCCGGCAGAGATACTTCGCGGTTCTCTGCCTGAATGACAACATTATAAAGATAATTATTATAATTGTCAATGTGAAAATGCACTTGGCTGCCTCGTCGTACTTTCGGTTGGGCTACCTCCTGCCCGTCTATAATGTAGCGTACTTTTTCGGTTCGGACATCATAGTGAATATGCAAATCCTGTGCCGATAGTAGGCTGGCGATCAAAACGTTGAGCACTAACAGGAATGTGTGTTTCATAATAAGTTGGATTTCCGTTATTGAAATGGTTGTAGCGTGTACAAATGTATTTTTTTTCCGTCTATCCTGCAAGTGCCGATCTGCATCGGTAATCGAATTAATTCGATTGCTACGCAAATAGCGGTCAAAATGGCGAAATTTCGCTGTTTTTGTAGTAAATTTCGCCCTTATGAGTGCAAAATCACAAACAGAGCGCATCATCTTTGGCTTGAAAATCAAGCAATTGCGACAAAAAAAAGCCTTATCATTTGCCGAATTGAGTGAGCAAACTGGTATGTCGGTGTCCTATTTGAATGAAATCGAAAAAGGTAAAAAATATCCACGCGAAGATAAAATTCAGTCTTTAGCACATATCCTGGGTGTCACAGGGGAGGAATTAACTTCGGCTACCCTCGACAAATCATTACAACCGGTTACAGAATTGTTGCAATCTAACTTTTTGAATGAACTGCCGTTAGAGTTATTTGGCGTAGAACTGGCAAAAGTAGTCGAAATTATCGCTAGTGCCCCCACGCGGGTCGGCGCATTTATTTCTACACTACTCGAAATTTCACGCAACTATGCGTTTCGGGAAGAGAATTTTTATTTCAGTGCGCTGCGCAGTTATCTGGAATTGCACAACAATTATTTTGAAGATATTGAAAACAAAGTAGCTGAGTTCTGCCAGATGTATCAGATACCCACCACCCGACCGCTTTCGTCAGCGTTTATGGCGGCATTATTGGAGCAGCAATTTGGCTACACGATCATTCATAATGGTTTGGATGCTTACCCGGAACTGCAGCATCTGAGGGCTGTATTGTTGCCAAAAGAAAAAAAGCTGCTGCTACATAGCCAATTGACACACACCCAGCGGGTTTTCCAGTTTGGTAAAGAACTGGGCTTTCATCTGCTCGGTTTACAGGAGCGCGCCTACACTTCTTCGCTATTGCGCAGTCGCACGTTTGAGGAGGTGTTGAACCACTCCAGAGCAACCTATTTTTCGGTGGCGCTATTGCTGCCGCAGGATTCGTTTCTGGCTGATGTACAACAATTCTTCGCCCGACCCCTCTGGGATGGTTCGGCATTTCTTGCATTACTAAAAAACTATGCAGCAACCCCCGAAATGCTCTACCACCGGCTAACCAATGTGCTCCCGCGCTTTTTTGGGTTAGACCAATTATTTTTCCTGCGCTTCGTACACGACCCCACCGCTAATGTATTTGAAATGGATAAAGAACTGCATCTGAGCCGAAGACATCATCCGCATGGCAATGCCCTATTGGAGCACTATTGCCGGCGCTGGGTGGCGCTTTCTGTGCTGCAGGATTTGCAAAAAATGCAGCACCAGCATGAACCCGCTGATACCTTAGTGCGGATACAACGCTCGCGCTACATCGGTACGGACGACGAGTACCTGTCCATCACGCTGGCTCGTGCTGCCTACCCCACGCCCAATCGCAATGTAAGCGTTACGCTTGGCTTGCACATCAATGCCGACTTGCGCTCCAAAGTGGCTTTCTTGGACGACCCCGCAATACCCATCAAAGATGTCAACCAAACCTGTGAACGCTGTGCTTTGAGCTATTGTGCTGAACGCGCGGCACCACCGCTCATTGTAGAAAAAAAAGAACAACTGCGCCAGATACAACACCGATTGAAGGAACTGATGGTATGATGTAAAACCCAATCATATGAATTGTAACCTGAATATATACGCCCCATAACTACATCAAATTATTTAGAACAATGCACAATCCTTTGATTTTACAAAGCTTCTTATTACATATTAAGCCGACGTTCATAGCCTGCCCATCATTTGTTTACTTTAAAAAATGGCATTAAACAACGCATTCGCCCGCTTTTATCGAATGAATATCTATCTTTGCTTGGCTTTTGTATAAATCAATTTATTAGCCATTTACAAATTCAGAAAATATATATGCTATCGTCAATGACTGGCTACGGCCGAGCTACTTCGAGTTATCAAGACAAAACGATCACCGTAGAACTGCGCTCGCTCAACAGCAAATTTACGGATCTACGCCTCAAGTTTCCTCAGAATTTTCGGGAAAAGGAATCCGAATTGCGCCGAATTGTGATGGAACGCGCCGAACGCGGCAAGCTGGAGCTTAGTATTGAAATCAGCTCCTCGCAAGGGGACGACCAGTATGGCTTGAATCAGGCACTATTCAAACGTTATTTCAGAGAATTGAATGCCTTGACCAATGAATTGGGTATGAGCCAAAATGATATGCTCACCGCTATCTTGCGCTTGCCCAATGTGGTGGCCACCGATAGTGATGAAATAGAAGAGGCCGAATGGAATGCCGTGCTGCAAGCATTGGAAGAGGCTTTTCGGCTCTTTGAAACTTTCCGAAAGGCGGAAGGTAAAGCCATGGAAGATGACATGCGCGCCCGCATCCGCGTGATCCGTGAATATTTGTCGCAATTCGACCCTATGGAAGCCGATCGTGTGGTACGCCTGCGCCAGCGCTTGCATCAAAATCTGGAAGAATACCTAGGCAAGGAAAAAGTGGACGAAAATCGCTTTGAGCAGGAAATTTTATTTTATCTGGAAAAAATTGACATCAACGAGGAAAAAGTGCGCCTCGAGCAGCATTGCCTGTACTTCTTAGAAGAGTTGGATAAAAATTATACCCAAAAAGGCAGAAAACTTAGTTTCATCAGCCAGGAAATGGGCCGCGAGATCAATACGCTTGGCGCAAAAGCCTATTCACATGATATTCAGCGATTTGTAGTAAGTATGAAAGATGAACTGGAAAAAATCAAAGAGCAAGTAGCCAATACAGTTTGATGATTAACAAAAAGCAAACAATAAATGTGCTGATATTTTTATATTTTTAAGTTCAAGACCTTATGCGGCAATGAACAAACTGATCGTATTTACTGCCCCTTCCGGAGCCGGCAAAACCACTATTGTGCGTCATCTGCTTCAAAGAATAGATACATTGGCTTTTTCTGTATCAGCTACCACACGCGCACAGCGCATGCACGAGCGGAATGGTGAAGATTACTACTTCATGTCGCCCGAACGCTTCAAACACTTAGTTGAAGCCAATGCTTTTGTGGAATGGGAAGAGGTATATGATAACCAATTTTATGGTACCTTGCGCAGTGAAATCGAACGATTGTGGGCTATTGGGAAAAATATCCTTTTTGATATAGAAGTAAAAGGCGCTACCAATATCAAACGACAATATCCACAACAAACGCTGGCTATTTTCGTAAAGCCCCCCTCTCCGGAGGAACTCTTCAATCGCCTGCATCGCCGAGGCACCGAAGATGAAGCCAGTTTGCAAAAACGTATTGCCCGCGCCGCTGAAGAACTAACGTATGAAAACAATTTCGACTTTGTGTTAGTTAACGATACATTAGAAAAGGCTTTGCAAGAAGCAGAGACTATTGTGCGAGACTACCTAAGCACGTCATAATGGAAACATTCATCACCAAAGGTATCAGAGTAAGCGTAGAAACCACCTACCAGCCGGCCTACTCGCGCCCGCTGGAAAGCAAGTTCGTTTTTTCCTACCATATTACAATAGAAAATCTCAGTGTAGATACCGTTCAACTGCTTCGCCGCCATTGGCTTATCTTTGATGCGCCAGGGTTGATGCGCCAGGTGGAAGGCGAAGGCGTAATTGGCCAGCAACCTGTACTGGCGCCTGGCGAATCGCATCAGTACGCTTCTTGGAGCCCAATCAATACGGAAATTGGCAAAATGAGCGGTTCCTATACTTTCGTTCGGCAGCGCGACGGGCAGGAATTCCAAGTGGCTATTCCAGAATTTCAGCTCGTGGTACCCTTCAAGATGAACTAAAAGTGCCTCAATTATTTAGTACAGCGACACATTTCAGTTCAATGGCAATTGGTGTAGGCAAAGCGCTAATGCCAACGGTAGTGCGGCAAGGCTGATTACTCTTGAAATAATCTGCATAGATTTGATTATAAATATGAAAATCACGCTCCATGTGCACCAGAAAAACAGTTACATCCACTAAATCGTCCCAGCGAGCACCACTTGCCTCCAGCACGGTACGCACATTTCTGAATACGGCATGACACTGCGCAGCAAAGTCAAATTCTATATAATTGCCTGTTGGGCTTTGCCGCAAACCGGGTATGTTACTGGTTTGCGGGTCGCGTGGCCCAATACCCGACAAAAAGAGCAGGTTGCCTACCCGACGCGCATGCGGATACAAGCCTACGGGCTGCGGTGCTTGATCGGTATGGATGTTTTCGGTATTCGACATATTGTTTTATTTTTTTGATAGTGGGTCAAAACGGTTGTTTTGTTGTTTAGAGCATGTTTAAATTTCATACTTTGGTCTGCAAATGTTCATCTATGGAACCTCACTTTGCCTTTTTCTCGCTCCGTAGCGCTGCTATGCAGCTCAAAAAACGCTTCGTGAGAACCCAAATCTGATCATTTTCGACTTCAAAAACGAATTTTAAACATACTCTTAGATTTCGCAAATCTCAAAGATTTACGAAATCACATCCACCCATTTGAACCAGCACCTATTTTTTTAAATCATTGAAAATCAACTTATACGATTTTAGATATCAGAGGCTATAAGGAACTGAAAAACAAGTGTTTAATGGATTTTAAATATATCATTAACTATTGAAAATGGTATCATTAAAAACAAAACATTTTCCTACAGCAATAAAAAAACCCTTCATTGGTATTGAATAATACGAATGAAGGGTCTTCTTTTGCGCTATTGTCCACTATGCTTTTTCCTGTACGGCAGTGCGCTCGCTGTAAGCCAAGATGCTCTGTAGCGTCTTCGGAGAAGGGCTAAAAGTAGCTTTTGGCAAGTGACGATACGCTTGAAAAAGCATTCGGTAATCTTCTGCCATTTCTGCGTCTAAGCTCATCGCCGATTGGATCATGAGCGTTTCAGAAAGGGAAGTTTCCCGATAAATATAGCGGACCAGGCAATCAGGTGTAAGCGTTTGCTGCATAGAAGATAGTTTGGTTTGATAATATAATCCCATAATACTCAAGCAATAAACTGCAACTGACTGATAATTATTGTCTGAAACATTTCTTTTTTACAATTTTGTATGTAACAGCAGCACCGCTGTTTAGATATGTAGCGGTGCTGCCATTTCATGTTTATTTTATTTCACCCGATACCAAGTTTGGGTACGGTACAGGCCCGTCCAGTGCTTACCTCGCACTTTGAGTTCGTCCGGTTTGCCTGATTCGAACCATACCGAGCAGCCGTATTCACTGCCGCTTTCGGGGTCGAGTATTGTACCATTACGCCAAAATCCTTTGGCTGTTTCCAGATTTTCTAAGATCACCATTCCTACCAGCGCCTTGTTCTTTTTACTCCCGGTGCATTTTTCACAAACCGTATCAGAGGGCCTTTGTAATAGCTTTACAACTTTACCATGATACTTACCTCCATTTTCATAAATTTCTACATGCGACTTAGCATCGCCGGTTTTGTCATCAATTGTTTTCCAGATGCCCGTAGGCGCTGTCTGTGCCTGTGCGGATCCCATCAAAAGGCAGCATACCGCTATGGCCGTTACAATACGTTTATCCATCATATTGTGTATTATTTTTATGATATAAAATAAATAATTACCCACTTTGTTTTTGAATAATGCCTACACTTATTACAAAAAACCGAGTACCATCTGCAAATTGAATTGATATATCAGCATTAACCCTATGTTTACTAAAAACAGAAAAAACACTTACGTTATTGTTAGAAACACCATTTTATGATATTTTGTTAATGTTTTACATTACAAAACACTCCTATGAAGTGATTCTTGCTGCGCCCTTATACCCGCTTGCAATATGTCCAAGCATACATCTATCTCCCTTCGATGCGTACGAAAGCTGAGCACCGCCAGCCGTATCCAGAATATGCCGTCAATAGTCGTGGAAGATAAAAATACGCGCCCGTCGCGCTGAACGTACTCTACCAAGCGCTCATTGAAAGCATTGGCATCTCCTTCCGAAGGTGGTACATAACGATAAATCATAATAGACAAATCGGGGTAAGGCCCTACCTGAAAACCAAGCGTTTGGATGCGTTCGTAAAAATAGCGGCACAGCCAGATTTTTTCTTCCAATGCTGCTCGAAAAGGTCGCAAGCCAAATAAATGAAGGGGTAGCCACATGCGCAAGCCTCGGAAATGCTTGGTGAGTTCGGGCGATAAATCTGCTGGCGAGAGTTCCTCTGCCACTTTGAGCGCATCCTGCATATAATTTGCCAAATAATGATGCGAATGAAAAGCCGCTGCTACATTTTTAATTAGAATAGCCCCCAAACCATAAGGTAAAAATAAGCCTTTGTGCGGATCAATTGCTACCGAATCGGAGCGCTCTATACCTTTAAATAGAGGTCTTAAAGCATCCACCAAAAGGAAAAACCCGCCATAAGCGGCATCCACATGAAACCAAAGCTGAAAGGCTTCGGCTACATCCGCGATAGCATCGAGCGGATCCATGGCACCAGTATCCGTAGTACCCGCAGAAGCCACTACTAAAAAGGGGTTCAGCCCTTGCTGTCGGTCGGTTTGTACCATAGCCCGTAGCGCTTGCGCATCCATCCGAAAATGATCATCCATAGGTACATAATGAATGCGTGCTTCGCGCAACCCCGCAATACGCAAGGCTTTCTGCACACAGTGATGCACCTGCGGGGTGAGATAAATCACCGCATTTTCCACCTCTTTGGAGCGAATATTTTTAAAATCGCGTGCTGTGGTAATCGCAATCAAATTGGCGATGGAGCCACCAGAGGCTAAGTTCCCTAAAGCTCCTTCTGGGTAGCCTACCATATCGCACATCCACCTAATCAACTGATTTTCAATGCGTACCGCACCTGGCGAACCAAAAAATATACCAGCATACCGATTGGTTACTGCCGCTAAATAATCACCCAGCGCCGCCGGAAACACGCCACCCCCTGGCACATACCCTAAGTGTCCGCCGGAAGCCGGATTCAGCCCCACGGCGTCCTGATGCTGTCGAAGCAATTCCAGCAGTGTTTCCATTGGTTTTGGGGTATCGCTTACATCCAATTCGCGCAAAGGGCGACCATAATCCTCAGACGTTTCATAGGCTTTTCGATCGTAAATACTATTCAAAAAAGCATCCGCATATGCCTGTATGTCGCCATTCCATTGGGCGCGTTGGTCGGGTAAGGGTTCTAATAAGCGCGCTTCTTGTTCAAGTTCAGCTATTCTATTCAACATATAAGATGTTTTCAGATTTTCCTATTTGACATCCAAAATGAGAAAAATCATTATACGATAATGACTTTTTTAGTGAACGGCTTCGGGATACTTCGTGT
>CALMSP010000060.1 GCA_937872405.1 uncultured Saprospiraceae bacterium
ACACCATTTACGGGGATGTGCAAAAAGGTGCGCTCTCTTTCAGTAAAACCCCATTCAAAGGGCAATCGGCGATAGAGCCGGAGCCGGAAACCGACCAAAAGAAGGTGCATCGAGAAAAAACCAAGAGCACCACCCAGCAAGAGAAAGATTTGGAAGCCTTAGAACGCGCTACCCGCGACGTACAGGATGCGGTAGAAAAAGCGAAAGGCGACAAGTAGAGTCGTACCTTTTAAAGGCTAATGTTTTGCTCGTCCGTTACTTCGAACGGCTACATAATAGCAATAATGTATAATCTGCGAAGTCCGATTTTCGATTTTGTAGCTGTGAAAAACAATTTTTTGAGAATAAATAAGTACGTCATTTCTAATTGAAAAGGGTATTAGGGTAGTGTACGCATCAATTGCCGAATGGCTCCAATACGCCCAACCCAAACAAAGCAAAGTCGTACTTCACAGGATCTTCAGGGTCGAACTGACGCAGCGTCTCGGATAGCTCCAATACCGCCTGCCAGTCGGTTCGGTCGCGTTGTAACAAACCCAGCCGCCGGGCCACCCGATCCACATGTACATCAAGAGGTATAAGTAACTGCGCCGGACCAATTCGATGCCATAGCCCAAAATCCACACCTTGCGCGTCGCGACGAACCATCCACCGTAGAAACATATTAAGGCGCTTGCAAGTAGATTGGCGCAGGGGCGTGGGTATATGCTTGCGGGTACGTGCGGGCGCGTCGGATAGGGCAAAGAAGCGCTCGTGAAATCGGATTAGTGCCTGCTCTACAGCGTCAAATGGTGCATTAGGCGGCAGGAAGGCATCTTCTAAGGAGTGGTGTTGCTGGTAATATTGTTGGAAAAATTCTAAGAAATAAAGCGTATCGGTAGGCTGAAAAGTACGGTGCCGAAAGTCGAGGAATCGCTTTCGATCGGCTTCGGTATGGTTCACCATAAAATCATGGGGCGCTTTATCCATGCATTGCCACAGTGTTTTGCCACTTTGAATGATAGTTTTGCGTTGCCCCCAAGCCAGTATAGCTGTCCAGAAACCTATGATCTCAATGTCTTGCAATTGCGTACATTGGTGAGGCACACAGATGGGATCGTTAGGAATGAACTCTGGGCGATTATATTTGGCAACCGCTTCTTCTAAAAATGTTTTTATGTCAGACGGCATTCAAAATTATTTTTGGCAATTGTCAACGGGTCGCGTAATTTAATGTTGAATTTCAATTTGGAAATCTCTGAAAAAAACGTAGCTTGTTGGCATGTTAGCAACTACGGATCTAACCTAAACTTATGACAGCAACATTTATGTACACGCTGCTATTGGCAGCTATCTACATTGGTAAAATGGCTTTGGATAAAACAGAATCCTAACCAAAAACCGACATATAAAAACCTTGCTAATTCCTTGATTTTCAAGGGGTTTTGTACATAGCCGGCTGAATAACCCCCATCTTGGCTAAGCGATGAGTGAGCGACACGCGCAGCACGCCCAATCCGTATTTTACGCTTCGGCGAAAATTGATGGACGAGGCTTCTTCAAAATACTTGGTGGGGCAGGTCACTTCGGCGATATGAAAACCAGCGTAGATGATCTGCGACAGCATTTCATTGTCGAATACAAAATCATCAGAATTGCTATTGAACGAAATCCGCCTCAGCACATCGCGGCTGAAGGCTCGATAACCTGTGTGGTATTCTGATAATTTATAATTGACCAATACATTTTGCACCAAAGTCAAGAAACGGTTGGCAATGTATTTGTACAGCGGCATCCCACCTGCCAGCGCGCCCCGCCCCAATATGCGGGAGCCAAGCACTACCGGATATAGCTCCTCCCCGATAATGTTTACCATGCTGGGAATAAGTTTGGGCGTGTACTGATAGTCAGGGTGCAGCATGATGATAATATCACCACCAAGTTCTAAGGCCTTGTTATACAGTGTTTTCTGATTGCCGCCGTAACCTTTGTTTTGTTCGTGTACCAGTATGTGCTTGATGCCAATCTGGTGGGCTAATGCAACGGTGTTGTCCCGGCTGGCATCATCGCACAAAATAACCTCATCCACCAAGTCCATTGGTATTTCTTGGTAGGTTTTTGCTAAGGTTTGTGCAGCATTGTAAGCCGGCAATACCACAATCACTTTCCTGCCTTTGTACATTGAATAGAAGTTGAAATAAAGAAACGCACCCGACGAGATACCTGCGCGGCTGCGGTTTTCAGGTTTGTATTCAGAACATGACCCCAAGCCGGAGCACAATGGCGTTGTTTTTACCTTTAGAATTTTCGCGCCGATTGCCTCGCACGGGGTCGAAGGTGGTGCCATTGTCATCCGTCACATCCGTGAAACCGACTTGAAAACCAAGTCCCCCCACCAGCGAAGTGCTTTCTGAAATAGTATATTCTACGCCTGCGCCCAAGCCCCAAGCCAAGTTGAAAGCATTGACCTCTTTGCGGATATTGATTTTTTCCAGATCACTACCGATGCCCCGCCCCTGTGCTGTACCCCGCGCCTGCGAGCGGAAGCCCAGCGTTAATGCGGGTTCTACAAAGTAGCGGAGGTAGCCAAATTCGCGGGTACGCATTTTCATACCGGCAGGTATCTCAATATACTGAATGCCGTACTTGAGCTTGACGCCAGCGGGCAGCGTATCTAAGCCTGGGCCAAGGTCTGATTTTCGCCAGTACAAGCCGCCAAATTCATGCTGCAAGGTGCCGCCTTGATTGAAAGCGAAGCCCAAACCACTGGTGAAAGCATAATTTTCACGAAAATAATACTCACCCACCATACCCAGCTTGATGCCCAAATTGGTGCCGCTCGGATTGATACGTGATGACGTCGTATTCATCCAAGCGAAGGTTGGGCTGGCCTGAAAACCAAAGCGGATGTCATTTTGCGCTTGCATCAGTACCATACCGATGAAGAAAAATGCTCCAGTTACTACAATTTTTTTCATTATTCGATTGTTTTTGGTTGTACATTGCAAGGGCTGTAAAAATGCCCTATTGACTTTTGAACAGTTTTTTGATCACTTTTAGTACGCACAACTGCGCGGTAAAGTTATCGCTTGAGTAGCAAAAAATAGAGTATTTTAAACGATGAGTTGTAAAAAAGGCTTGTTTTGGGGGCTTTTATATGTTGTAATAACCCTATCCGCCTGCCAGCAGGAACGCCCCCCGGATGTATCCGGTATAGATGTTCGTATCGAACTGCGCCGGTTTGAACAGGAACTATTTGCCATAGATACCAACGATGTTGAAAAGGGATTGGCACAATTGGAAGCAAAGTATTCAGCGTTCAGTGAGGCTTTTTTTGGTCAATTGCTTGGTTCTAAAGACCCCCGCATCGCTCCAGAAGGACACGAGGCTTATGTAGCTGGCTTTTTGCGCCACCAGCCGGTGCGCCAGTTGTACGATACTTGTCAGATGTTGTACGGTAATTTTAGTGGACTATTGCGCGATTTCAAACAGGCATTTCAATATTATAAATATTATTTTCCTGAACAATCAACGCCCGACCTCACCACCTTCGTGTCTGAGTATTCTATTGGTGCTTTTATTTACGATGAGCATTCATTGGCCATAGGTCTTGACTTCTTCCTCGGCGCCGATTATCCCTATTTGCAGTATAATCAGGGCAACGCCAATTTTTCCGCTTACTTGACCCGTACTTTCAATCGCGACCATTTAGTGTCTAAAACCCTACAACCTCTGATTAACGATCTGCTCGGGCCGCCTCCTGGCAATCGCCTCCTCG
This sequence comes from uncultured Saprospiraceae bacterium, assembly GCA_937872405.1. Taxonomy (GTDB): domain Bacteria; phylum Bacteroidota; class Bacteroidia; order Chitinophagales; family Saprospiraceae; genus JADJNW01. The sequence continues at coordinate 3,758 of CALMSP010000060.1, forward strand.
ATATGATGATTCACAATGGAAAAAAGCTCTATATTCTCGACCATCTGTTGCCTTACACACCCGACTCGGTGCTACTCGAAATTACACCAGAACAAGTTAAGTGGTTGAAAAACAACGAGTTAGAAATGTGGGCTTACTTTCTCAAAGAAAATCTGCTGTACTCAAGCGAGTGGCAAACCATTCGTAAGTACATAGAATATAGCCCGCATTCACCGGGGATGCCGCCGGAAGCACCTGGCCGAACAGCGAACTGGCTTGGCTGGCAGATTGTACGCGCCTGGATGAAACGCAACCCGGAGGCCACTATGGCGGATTTGATTGCACTGCGCGATGCCCAGCAACTACTCGACCAGTCAAAATACAAGCCACGCCGATGAAGCGCAGCTTCGATCTGCTGCCAAATAGCTTCATTTTAGAATACTATTCAATAAAATGGACTGCCCGCGGCCTGTTCTTTTCTTTTACTGCTAATAATGCTGCCGATTGGCCTCATGAAATGGACACAAAAAGCAAGCAGATCAATAAGGCGAAGGCGTTTTTTTATCGGGTGATTTCTTTTTGGCGCTACACGAATGCTGAGCATAAGCACAACTTTGCAAAATGACACAGGAAATTGCACAAGGTTGCAGGCTAAAATAGGTAATTTGTTATCTTGCAAAAAAAAGCGGCAGCAAGGCAATGCTGGTAGTCAAAATGATACGTCAAGTTGTTCGTTATCAGGTATTTATGTGATTTTAGTATAGGTTTGCCACTGAGGGCAACTAGTGTAGCGATGCAATAAAATTTGGAGATTTTACGTAATTTTAAGCCAGGTAAATAGTATCAGCGCGTTTTATCCAAAAGCCTGCCAGCTATTTACGGGCTATTCAAGCAAGGAACGATTTTCTGTGAAAAATCTGATACCACATTTTATACAAGAACAGTATCGCCTGCAAAAACCCAAAGGGCAATTGCAAGCCTTCACGATGTCGGTTGATCTTTCCGGGTTCACACCGCTCACGGAATCCCTCATGGCAGAAGGCAACCGTGGCGCAGAGCGCCTGTCGGTCATTTTAAATGATATCTTTGCACCCTTGGTAAGTTTGGTTTATGCGCGAGGTGGCTTCATACCTTATTTTGCGGGAGATTCCTTCATGGCAGTATTTCCGGCGAGGCAGAGCACCCTGTCGCCAACAGAGATTGTTCAGGTGGCACAGCAGGCGCGCCATTTTTTCAGTGCCCGAGGGTTTCAGTTTGGCGATTTTCCGATTGGCATCAAAATTGGCTTGTCTTGGGGGCGGGTAGAATGGGGCATCGTCGGGCAGCAGTTCAAATCTTTTTACATGCGGGGTGCTCCAATTGATAGCTGTGCCGATTGCCAAACACAGGCAGGTAACGAAGAAATTGTAATTGATGAAGCCTTACGCCAGGTATTGCAAGCATCGCCCATTGATATGGAGGCCATTGCGCCGCATTATTATCGCATCACAACCCAGGCCGGTGCGGATACCCTTACGATGAAGCCCAAAGCGGTGGCGCCTATTGACCCAGCGGTAGCGGGGGTTTTCCTGCCGGAAGCCGTGTTAGAATTCAATGGCGACGGCGAGTTTCGCTCGGTGGTATCAGTATTTATTTCTTTCGATGGCGTAGATAGCCACGAAGAATTGGACGAATTCGCCAACTTAGTGTTAGAGCATATCCACGCCTTCGCTGGATATTTCAAGGAAATTGAATTTGGTGACAAAGGCGGCGTCATGGTAGGTTTTTTTGGGGCGCCGGTATCTTTTGAGAACAATGCCGATCGGGCATTAGAATTCATCTGCGCCTTGCGGGAGGCTTTAGCGCCCTTGCAGATGAAAAGCGATCTGCGCATCCGAACGGGTATGACCTTGGGCACCGCCTATACGGGTATTGTTGGTGGACAGGAGCGCTGCCAGTACGCAGCAGTTGGCAATCGAGTAAACTTGGCGGCGCGGCTAATGACTTACGCCGATTGGGGCGATACTTTGGTGGACATAGAGCTGGCTAAGAGCAAGTATTTTAGTTTCTTGCACAAAGGCGATATAAAATACAAAGGCATCAAGGGTAGCGTGCCCACATTTAAGCTCGCAGGGCGCAACTTTGAAATGCCTTCTACGTTCACGGGCCAGTTGGTCGGACGCGAAGAAGAACTTAAGCGCCTGCTGGAATTCGCAGCACCATTACCCATCGGCCAACCGCCTGGCGTGACCTACATCTATGGAGAAGCGGGCATTGGAAAAAGCCGCCTGACCTATGAACTGCGCGAACAGCTTTGTCAGCAGGACCGAGTATTATGGTTTATTTGCCAAACCGACCAAATTCTGCACAAACCCTTCAATCCGTTCATTTATTTCCTGCGCAATTACTTCGAGCAATCACCCGATGGTAGCATCAGCGCGAATCAAACACTATTTGAAAATAGCTTCCAGCGTATTTTAGAAAAAGTGAGCAGCTTGTCGCATTGGCAAGAAGCCGATTTTATTAGCAAGGAGTTGCAACGCACCAAACCGGTATTGGCGGCTTTGCTTGGCATTCTGTATAAAGATTCAATCTGGGATCAGTTGGATGCCAAAGGGCGTTATCAAAACACCATTCAGTCTATTCTGACCCTCATTATCGCGGAGTCGCTGGTGCAACCGATTGTGTTGCAATTAGAAGATGCACATTGGTTGGACGATAACTCCCGTGAACTGTTGCACGAACTATCTCGTTATCTGCCGCGGTATCCGATTTGGCTGCTGATCACGTCGCGTTTGCGCGATGACGGGCAAAAGCCCAATGTGTTGGAAGGCGCGCCTATCAATACCGCACAGACGCCTCATTTAGAAATTAACCTCAACATACTGGCGCCACAAGCCGTGCGTCAGTTTGCTGAAATCTATCTGCAAGGGCCAATCAGCCAGGAGTTTTATGAACTCCTGCTGCGCACTACCAATAGCAACCCATTTTACTTGGAGCAAGTATTAGAATACTTCGCAGAGAGCAATTTGCTGGATCGGGCCGGCGAAGCTTGGACTATCAAAGACAACAATATCCGCCTGTCGGGGTCTATCAATGCCATTCTGACGGCTCGTATTGACCGTTTGTCGAGTTTGGTAAAAGAAACAATTAAAGCGGCGGCTGTGATCGGTCGGGAATTTGAAGTGCCTGTGCTAACCGAAGTAATGAAAGGGCAGGAAGAGTTCACCAAACGCAATGGTAATGCGGGCGTCCTGCTACGCGAGCAAATACAAGCTGCCGAGCGGGTGCAAATCTGGCATGCCATGAATGAGTTGCGCTACATTTTTCGGCACTCGCTGCTGCGCGAAGCCGTATATAGTATGCAATTGCGCGCACGCCTGCAACAACTGCACCAACTCATTGCGGAAGCCATCGAGCGGTTGTACGCCGAACGGCTGGATGAACGCTATTTTGATCTGGCTTTCCATTACGAACAGGCAGGTGTGGAAGACAAAACCTGCGAATACCTCCGCAAAGCAGCGGATTATGCCCGCCACAATTATCAGAACCAGTTGGCTTTAGAATACTACGAACGCTTGTTGCAAAAAATTGCCAGCCATGAAGATATCGAACGGCAAGTAAAAATCCATCTTCAGCAGGGGCGGGTACTCGAACTGGTCGGGCAGTGGGAGGCTTGCGAGCACGCCTACGCCAAAGCCCTAAAATTGGCTAAGAAAACCCGCGACGTGGGGCTGCTGGCCCAATCGCACAATAGCATGGGACGCCTCAAGGTATTGCGCGGAGACTATGTGGCAGCTGCGCCTCATTTGCAAACTGCCGAGCAACTGTTTGAATTGCTGGACGACCAAGCAGGCATCAGCCGTGTGTATGGCAATCTGGGGAATTTGTATTTTCGGCAAGGCGACTATGAACAGGCAAAGGCTTGTTTCAAACGTAGCATTGACCTGAGCCGCGTGGGCGGTGCCGTACCCAATTCTCAAATCGTGGCGCATCTGGGGCTAACCTACATGAACCAAGGTAATTACGATGAAGCCATCCAATGCCAACAGGCACAACTGGAGCTGGCAAAAACTATTGGCGATAAGCAAGGCATGGCGGATTTGCATACAAAGGTCGGGATTGTCTTTTTTGAAAAAGGCGATTATGACGCCGCGCTTCGCCATTACGAAAAAGGATTGGAGCTTAGCCGCGAATTGGGCAACAAGCAGCTAATGGCTATTGCTATTGGCTGCATCGGTAGCGTATATGAGCGCAAGGGCGACTACGTGCAGGCGATGGCGCATTTTGAACAAGACCTCGAATTGTGCGAAGAAATCGGTGATAAGCAAGGCATTGCCATTGCGTTGGGGCTAATCGGAGAGCTATTGAGCTACAAAGGCGAGTTTTACAGAGCAATTGAATATTTACAAAAGGATTTGATGATCTGTGAAGAACTTGGCTATCAAAAAGGGGTAGCGAAAGCTGTGAATACGCTGGCCGATATTTTTTATTACTTAGGCGAATATAATCGGGCGCTGCAATATTATGATCGGGCGATTAACATTACACGCAAAATTGGCAACAAATTAGTGCTGGGCTTCAGCTTGATCGAAAAAGGCGCTGTGCTAATCGAAACCGGCGACCTACAGGCATTAGAAGCGGTTACTTTAGAAGCATTGGCTCTTGCCGAAACCTTGGGCAATCCGGATTTGCAATTCGAAGCGCAGCTAATATCAGCAAGGCACTACATGGCAGATCAGAATACGGAACGCGCCGAAGCCATTTTACAACAATTGCAACAATACGCACACATCCCAGCGCGCCAAGCGACCATTTATGCCGAGTTGTTCCGGTTACAGCCAAATGATACCCAACTGCGCGCACGAGCACTCCAATTGTACGAAGAAGCCTATGCCGCTACGCCGCGTTACTCCTTTAAAAAACAAATAGAACTACTCCAGCAATTGTAATACACTGGTTTTAAGTGTTTTAAAATGCGCCGTTGTGCTCTCGATAAATAATAGCAGTGATAACCTGCCCGACAGCTTTGAGGGTACGAGGGTCAATGATCTCCAGATTGTCATCGTGCGTATGCCAGTAAGCGCCGAACCCAGTTTCGGTCTGGCTATTGCGATTGATAATGTCAATCATAGGAATACCAGCAATCGTGTTGACAAAATAATGATCATCAGTAACCGCTCCACCCTGTTCGGGTAAGAAGTAATTGCCATAGCCCATACTTTCAGCTAAGCTCCAAATTTTATTGACCAACTGCGGCGCGAAACGCATAGATACTTGTTCCTGAGCGAACTGTGCGCCACGCGATCCTACCATATCCAGCAGGATTCCGTATTTGGGGCGATAATTGCCAGTATGCAAATTGCGCGACCAATATTGCGATCCGAGGCACCACGTTGTCAGTGATTTTGGGTCTTCCGTGCCGCTTTCGCCCAGGTCTTCAGCATCAAAAAGCACGATGTCCACGCCAATATCTACAGGTGTTTGCTGCAATAGCCGCGCTACTTCCAGCAGTATCGCTACGCCACTGCCGCCATCGTCAGCACCCAAAATAGGGTCGTTGCGTCGGTCTTTGCTCAAAGGCGAATCGGCAATGTGCCGCGAATCCCAATGCGCTGCCAACAAGATTCTTCTGCCCGCAGCAGGATTGAACTGGGCAATGATATTGGTAGCTGGGAGCATTGCGCCGTAGTACGTTTTAGCTTGAAAATCTTGTTCGATAACGGTTGCGCCGTAAGTTTTGAAGGTACTAACAAGCCACTCACGGCAAGCCTGATGCGCCGCCGAACCCGTCACACGCGGCCCAAATGCCACTTGCTGTGCTACAAAAGCGTAGGCAGAGTCGCGATTAAAACTGGGTACAGCCAAGGTCTTTGATGTTGCCGTTTCGTTGGTTTCTTGAGGCGCATCGCGCTTGCAGGCAGCAAAAAATAGCAACAAAATGAAGAGGAAAAGCGAATTGTTTTTCATGAAAAGTTGTTTTCAGCTCAAAAATACAAATCCCAAACAGAAATTATTGTGGTTAGAGCGCATTAAAGCGACAATAAGCTATAGTAACTTGGCAGCTTGCATATTTATTTCGGATGTATCCGATGTAACGGCAAGGCTACACGGATTGCTGTTTTTATACAAAAATCTGATTATCAAATATTTATCGGCGCGTTGGCGCATAAAAAAATCGGCACATCGGCTTTTTGCAAAAAAATGTAACTTTAGACATCGAAACAGCAAGGTCGTTGTACAACATATTTTCAAGAAAAATCAGGTAATTATGATTGATATACAGCTAACGAATCAGCCATTAGACACAGCAGCATGCCTTGATTTTGTAAAAAATGACAGCGCCGGCGCCATAAATATGTTCGTTGGTACAGTACGCGACCATACGCAGGGGCGGCGGGTGTTGCACTTAGCGTACGAAGCCTATGAGCCAATGGCGCTCGCCGAAATGCGCAAGGTGGCAGAGGCCGCATTACAACGCTTTGCATTACAACGCATTGCCATTCATCATCGGGTGGGCACGTTGCATATCGGCGATGCCGCTGTAGTCATTGCTGTATCCGCACCGCATCGGGCCGCTACCTTTGAGGCTTGCCACTATGCTATTGACACCCTGAAGGAAACCGTGCCTATCTGGAAAAAGGAAATTTTTGAGGATGGTGAGGTGTGGGTAGCTGCGCACCCGTAAGCCATTGCAACGCATGAAAAATGTCAAATCAAACAACACGAAAAACCTTACCTTTGGTGTACGCAGGGATACTTGGTTCGCTAATGGCACACGGGTGCTTACATCTGATAAATCCCAGATAAACTCGACACAAAATATAGAGGTATTCCCTAATCCATTCGCAGAAATGTTGTATTTTCGTGGAGAAACACTATCCAGCACGATGCTACGGATAGATGTTTTCGATGCGCTGGGGCGGCTTTTACACACACAACAAATCGCGGTGGGAGCAGGAAATTGGCAAGAAATGCTACCTATGCAAACCTATGCGGCAGGTGCTTATATTGTGCGGGTTAGTGCTGGTGGCAGCAGTGTTACCCACAAGGTGATAAAAAAACGATAAAGAACAGGATAGAGCGTGGCCGAGAGCAACCAAGGTACCCGATTACTTTAGTGCGGAAAAGGAAGATTGCTAAACTTGATGTTACTAAAGTTAATAACACCTGTAAAAGTATGGGTAGTGGGTTAAAGAAGTGGATGCGATTTTGTAAATCTGTGCGATTTGCAGAAGCTAAAAAATAAGAAGGACAGCTCTGGCCCGCTATAAAAAAGTGTGTTTGCTTTCGCACAATTTTAATGGGCACATGTTCTAAGGTAAACGTACTTTTTGTTGTTCAAGGGTTTGATTATCAATAATTTGTGATCTTTAGTGGTAAATTTGCAACCGATCTAAAAAATCAGCTTTTATGTGGAAAGACGTTAAATACCTTATTGCTTATATCGCGCCACTAGCAGGTTACCTTGGCATTTATTATGGTGGCATTTGGTCATTCGGCAGCATCTACATTGGGTTCGTGATGATTCCTATTTTAGAACAGGTGCTGCCCAAGTCATCTGCTAATCTGTCGGCGGAAGAAGAATCTAAAAAAACGGTTGCGCGCTTCTTTGATGTATTATTGTATTTGAATATTCCGATATTATACGGACTGATTGGCTACTTTTTTTATCGCTTGTCGTTGGGGGGGCTGGCTACGTATGAAGTCATTGGCATGATCTGTAATGTAGGGTTGGTAATTGGTACTTCCGGCATCAATGTAGGGCACGAGTTAGGGCATCGCAGCAACACGTTCGAGCAGGCGCTTGGCAAAATACTACTGCTGCCAGCGCTTTACATGCACTTTTTTATCGAACACAATCGGGGGCATCACAAGCATGTTGCTACGCCGCTCGATCCGGCATCGGCGCGACTTGGCGAAAGTCTCTACGGTTTTTGGTTACGCTCGGTATTCGGAGGCTGGCGCAATGCCTGGCGATTGGAAGCGGAGCGCCTGCGCAACGCCAACCAGCCTGTGTGGAGTTGGTCGAATGAAATGCTGCGTTTTCAAGTATTTCAAGTAGCTTACCTCACCAGCGTTGGATTGGTATGGAATTGGCATATGATAGGCTACGCCATAGGAATTGCGGTTTTTGGCTTTTTAATGTTAGAATCCGTCAATTATATTGAGCATTATGGATTGCAACGGCAATTGCTACCTAATGGGCGCTACGAACACGTTAGCCCGCAGCACTCTTGGAATTCTGACCATGAACTCGGCCGTATTTTCCTTTATGAACTCACACGGCACAGCGACCACCACTACAAGGCTACCCGTAAGTATCAGGTATTGCGCCATTTTGACGAAAGTCCGCAGTTGCCATTGGGCTACCCGACATCCATACTGGCTTCTCTGATACCACCGCTTTGGTTTGCCTTGATGAACGAAAAAATTAACAAGCAAGCGGCTCAGCCTTTGAATGCATGAAAAAACAAACCGACCAAGCGGCTTATCGCATACTCGGCGTGGACCCTGGCACCAATGTCTTGGGCTACGGTATCGTAGAAGTCAATAACCGTCAACTAAAATTGATTGACCTTGGCGTACTGCATCTGAAAAACGAATCCGAGCAAGCAGAGAAGCTCAAGCAGATTTTTGAGTATTTGCAACGCATTATCGTGCAGTTTGATCCAAGTGAGATGGCAATCGAAGCGCCATTTTATGGCAAAAACATCCAGTCAATGTTCAAATTGGGGCGCGCACAGGGTGTAGCAATTGCTGCTGCCATCATCAAAGGGCTAAGCATAGCGGAGTACTCCCCTAAGAAAATTAAGCAATCCGTAACGGGTAATGGCAATGCAGCCAAACAACAAGTGGCTGCCATGCTTGGTAATATTTTACAAGCCGACCTTACCGAGCAGTACTTTGACGCCACAGACGCTTTAGCCACGGCGGTTTGTCACTATTACCAGACGTGGAGCGCACAGCCTGTTGGCAAAAAGAGCAAGGATTGGAGCGCTTTTGCCAAAGCTAACCCCGACCGACTGGCGCCTTGAGCACCCAACTATCTTTATCCTCAAATGTTGAGATACAGTAATGCGAACTGAAATTTTTTGGAAAACTTTACGTTGAGAATAGAGCTGCCCGACCAACCAAGCGTAACCGGGCTTCACAAATCAAACCAGATATGACCAAATCCTGGCGCGACCGCTTCCCGGCAGCAAAAACGCAAATACAACAAATCCTGGCTCCCTGGCAAGCGCGCTGGCAACGCTTCGCAACAAAACACCCTCGGCGGGCTAAGTGGACTAAGCGGCTGGGCATAGCAGTAGGTACGGCCTTTATGATTGTATGGATAATACGTATTTTCTTGTTTTGGAATGTGCCCAGCATTGAACAGCTCCGAAATATACAAACCGAGCATGCCTCCGAAATTTATTCTGCCGACGGGATGCTGCTGGGGCGCTACTTTAACGAAAATCGTACCGTTGTTGAGTTTGATGATATTCCCGCTCATCTGATACAGGCTTTAGTGGCCACCGAAGATGAACGCTTTTTCCGGCATAGTGGGGTGGACTATCGGAGTTGGGGGCGCGTACTTTTTCGTACTATTTTGCAAAAAGATGAATCGGGCGGTGGCGGCAGTACAATTAGCCAACAGCTTGCAAAGAACCTCTTCCGACGGCAACCGTATCGCACCCTGTCGCTATTGCGCAATAAGCTTCGGGAAATTGCCATTGCCATTCGCTTGGAGCAAGCCTACAACAAGCATGAAATCCTCACGCTGTATCTCAATACGGTGCCATTCAGCGAAAATGTGTATGGTATCGAAGTAGCCACACAGCGTTTTTTTAGTAAAACCCCGCTCGAACTTACGATAGAAGAAAGTGCCGCACTCATTGGTACCCTCAAAGCGACTACCTATTACAACCCTGCCAAATTTCCCGAAAGGGTACGCGAGCGCCGTAATGTAGTGTTGGGGCAGATGCTCAAAAATGACTACTTAACCCAAGTTGCTTATGATTCGCTGCAGCAGTTACCGTTGGCACTATGCTACGACCCTGGCGTGAGCAATGAAGGTATTGCCCCCTACTTCCGCGAATTTTTACGACAAGAGCTACCCAAAATTTTAGAACCCTATAAAAAGGCAAATGGCGAGCCTTACAATTTGCTCACCGACGGGCTGAAAATTTACACCACCCTCGATACCCGAATGCAACGCATGGCAGAGGAAGCTGTGCGGGAGCACTTCACTAAAATGCAGCGCACATTCGATGAACATTGGCGCGGGCAACGCCCGTGGGGCAACAATGAATCCGTGATTACAGCTGCTATGAAAGCCTCCGATCGCTATCGCTACCTCAAAGAAAGCGGCGCAAGTGATCAGGAAATAGAACGTATTTTTAATCAAAAAATACCGATGACCCTCTTCAGTTGGGATGGCGAGCGCGAGGTAGAAATGAGTCCGCTGGATTCCGTGAAATACTACTTTTGCCTATTGCAGGTTGGATTTATAGCCATGGAACCTTACACCGGATTCATTCGCGCTTGGGTGGGCGGCATTGATTTCAACTACTCGCAGTACGATCGCGTGCGTGCGCGGCGGCAGGTAGGTTCCGTGCTCAAACCGATTGTGTACACCGAAGCACTGCGGGCAGGCATCAACCCCTGCGAGCAAATACCCAATGAACTGGTGCTGTACCACGAGTATGCCAAAGGTGATTGGGCTCGTAAAGACTGGCGCCGAGAAGACCCCGACCCACACATTGCACCCGATGGGCGCGATGAAGATGACTGGCTTCCGCAAAATGCCGATGGCAAATACGGCGGCTCCTATTCGATGGAAGGTGCACTGACCAATTCGGTCAATACAGTATCTGTAAGGCTTATCATGCAAGCCGGCGTCAAGCAGGTAATCGAACTGGCGCGGCGCATGGGTATCAACGAAAGCCCAATACCAGAAGAACCCTCCATTGCGCTTGGCTCGGCAGGTATTTCCCTGTACGAAATGATAACCGCCTTCAGCGTTTTTGCCAGCCGCGGACAACGAATGCGCCCCACAGTAGTCACGCGCATTGAAACCTTCGATGGAAAAGTGCTGGTTGACTTTCAGCAAGCCCCACAGGAACAGGTGATTGACACCACCCATGCCGATATGATTTCCCATATGCTACAATCGGTTACGCTGTATGGCACTGCCAGTCGTTTGCGCTGGAAGTACGGATTGCTCACGCCTTTGGCTGGCAAAACCGGCACATCGCAGCACCACGCCGATGGCTGGTTCATTGGCTTCATTCCAAATTTGGTAGCCGGCGCCTGGGTGGGTGGTGATTCACCATTGGTGCGCTTCCGCAATTATCAAGACGGACAGGGCGCCGCCACGGCCTTACCGGTGTGGGCATTATTTATGAAAAAAGTGCTTGATAATCCGCTTTTTGCACAACTGAAACAGGATACATTCCGAGAGCTATCGCCAGAACTGAAACGCACCTTGGCTTGCCCACATCGCATACCCTCGCCAGAAGAACTGCTCGCCGATTCGCTGGCGCTCGATAGCCTCATGCGCGAGGAGCTATTATTAGATGATGATGCATTTGAAAACTGAGTTATATGTGAGCGCGCTTTACAGGACTCAACTGCCAGCCGTTGCTGCGCTTACTTATACAAAGTATCAGGAAAATTTTGATTTTACGGGCTAAAGCGTTTACCTTTGCAGGGCTTTTTGAAAAAAGCATACCGAAACGCCTCAAAATATATGCAGCGCGTTGATAGTCAGGCTTATAAATACTGCTGTTGAATAGGGGATGACCCGCGCGTAGTTTCGGCTCTAATTTTGTGTGTACCCAAAATTAATTGAAGCATGGCTTTAATAGGTAAAATTCGGAAGAGTATGTGGATTGTGGTCGTCCTGATTGCGCTCGGTGTGGGCGGATTCATCCTTCAGGATATGACATCCGGGCAGCAGAGTATGTTCGGTGGAGGTCAGACCACACTGGGCAAAGTCAATGGAGAAAAAATTGACTGGCGCGAATTCATTCAAATAGAAGACCTCCTGTATCGCAACTCCGCCGCCGATGTGTACGGGCGTCGCAGTGCGCTTTGGAATTACTACGTGGAAGATATTATCATCCAGAAAGAAGCATCCCTGCTGGGCTTGGGCGTGAGCAAAGCAGAATTGATTGATCTCCAGTTTGGCGTAAGCCCCAGCCCGATTATTCGCCAGCGATTTCAAGACCCCAACACGGGCGCCGTGGATCGGCAGCGGCTGAGCGAATTTCAAAATGCCATCGAAACGAATACCCTGACCGACCCAACCATGCGGGCATTCTGGGCGCATCAAGAGAAAGAAATTATCAAAGATCGCCTACAAACAAAGCTCGGCGGGCTAGTCAGCAAGGCTATTTACACCCCCACTTGGATGGCGGAAATGGGTTATCTGGAGCAAACGGAGCGCGTGGATTTCGCGTATGTGCGCGCCTCATTCGATGATATTGACAATGAAGAAGTAGCGCTGGAAGACAAAGATTTCGAGTTGTATCTTAAAGAAAATGCCAAACGCTACGAGCAGAAAGAAGAAACGCGCAAGATTGAATACGTAGTGTTTGATGTGTTCCCAACCGCGAAAGACTCTGCGGATATTCGTGAAAGCGTTGCTATATTGATCCCGGAATTTGAAGCAACCGAAGACGACTCGCTTTTTGTAGAACGCAATTTCGGTATGATTGATGCTGCATATTTCAAAAAAGCGGACATCAGTGAAGGGATTGCCGACACCGTATTTCGTATGCCCGTAGGAACGGTGTATGGACCTTATATAGATGCGGGTACGTACCAAGCTGTAAAAGTGCTGGATCGCAAAGTCATCCCGGATTCCGTGCGTTCGCGTCATATTCTGATCCCAGCTAATGACCAGTTGACACTTTTCAACGCCATCAATACCGTAGATAGCTTAAAAGGATTGATTGAAGCCGGTACGCATACCTTCGATTCGCTGGCTCGCGTATTTGGTACGGATGCAACCCGCGACAAAGGCGGCGATCTGGACTATGCTTTCCAAGGGCAAATGGTGAAGCCGTTTAATGATTTGATTTTCTACGAAGCAGAGCAAGGTAAGCTATATTCCGTCATCACGCAATTTGGTGTACACCTTGTAGAAGTGACCGGACGGAAGTTTATCAATAACGAGCAGAGTGTCAAACTGGCGTATCTGGTGCAGAATATTGTGCCAAGTGAAGAGACGCAGAATAATGTGTACGAGCAGGCGCAGCAATTGGCCAGCCGCCATCGCACTTTAGACGACCTCCGCAAAGCTATAAAAGGCAACAAGGACCTAAACGTAGAAGTATCGCCTTTGATCAAAAAGAATGATTTTGCTATCGGTACCTTGGGTACGGGCGCTACTGCTCGTGATATGATTCGCTGGGCGTTCGGAGCGAAGAAAGGTACTGTGTCGCCAGATGTGTACGCCTTCCAAAGCACTTTCGATGTATTCAATGATAAATATGTGGTCATCGGAATAAGAACAATTCAAAAACCGGGGCTACCAGCTATCGAAAATATTCGAGAAGAAATCGAACCACAGGTAATCAATCGCAAAAAAGGCGAAATACTTGCCGCGCGCATGAAGGGCAAATCGCTGGAGGCATTAGCTTCGGAATTCAGCACTCGCGTGGATACTGCACTCAATATTTCGTTTGCGGTGCCGTCCGTTCCAGAGGTTGGGCCCGAGCCTAAGGTGATTGCGAATGCTTTTGCACGGAGCAATGGCAAAACCTCTACGCCAATTGTAGGCAATTCGGGGGTTTACGTGCTCACCATAATCAACGTTGTAAAGGCCGTACCACCCAGCGATCTTTCGGGTGTGCGTACCAGCATGTCAGCCGCAATTCGCTCTCAGGCACAAGTGGGTATCATGCAAACGCTACGCGATAAAGCAGATATCAAGGATAATCGGTTCACCTTCTTTTAAAGGGAGGAACTTCTATAAAGACAAATTACAAACAGGTTGCGCGGTCAAAAAGCGCAGCCTGTTTGTTTTCAAAAACTTTGGCAATTTTTGTTTTTTTCACATCTTTGCAATCGCTTGCTGGCGGCTACATAGCATGACCACAGAAGGTCAATCGGATGCTTAACGCCAAAAACGAACAATTACGAACCTAATTATTGAGCTATGTCTGAAATCGAAAATGTAGGTAAAAAGGGCTATTGCCTAATGTACTTTGCCATTGGCTTGGTGCTCTTTGTTCTGCTGGTGGTATGGATTTACAACCGCAATATGTCTGGCTTGAACTAAGAAACGGCTAACATGCTGCTGGTCGGGCAGCTTTGATGCGCATTTTATTGTTTCAATCGAATAGACTCTCAATTTCCTTGCTGTACTTTTCGAGCAAAACTTGACGGCGTGCCTTGAGTGTAGGCGTTAGTTCTCCAGTATGTTCTGACCAGGGTTGATGCAACAATACAAACCGCCTAACCCGCTGGTGATGCGCCAACGACTCATTCAGGTGCGCAATTTCCTGCTCCATCATTTTGAGTACCCGATTGTTGAGTACCATGTACGGCGGCGAGGTCCAATGTACGTTGTGCTCTCGGCACCATTGTTCCAGCATTAAAAAATTAGGTAAAAGGAGTGCCGCCACATAAGGGCGTTTGAATCCGATGATCATACATTGCTCAATGTAAGAACTGGTGCGCAAGTAATTTTCTAAGTACTGCGGTGATACATACATCCCAGAACTGGTCTTGAAGATATCTTTTTTTCGATCTGTGATTTGTAAAAACCGCCGATATATCATCTTGCCTACATCGCCTGTGTGCAGCCACCCCTCTGCGTCCAGCACTGCCTGCGTAGCTTCGGGCTTACCATAATATCCCATCATAACATTTGGCCCGCGCACCAAAATTTCCCCTTCGCCATATTCATTAGGTTGCTCGATACGCACCTCTACGCCCGGTATTGGTATGCCCACTGTGCAAAATCGCACACCGCCTGGTTCAAAGCGATTGAAAGCCACTACTGGCGAGGTTTCTGTAAGGCCGTACCCTTCGCGAATAGGGATGCCCGCTGCCGAAAATAACCGCCCCAGGCGCGGCTGCAACGCTGCGGCACCCACCGCTATGCCTTCCACTGCGCCACCAAGCTGCCGGCGCCATTGCCGGAAAACAATCACATCCGCCAGAAAACGCTTTAGCCAATAATCAGGAAGCGGTAAACGTCGGGTTTCGTTGTAGTGCTCGCCAAAAGCAATAGCCCATTTTACAATACGCCGCACAAACAAAGGTCGCTTGCGAACCTCTGCCATAATAGCGTCATATACGCGCTCTAATATGCGTGGCACCGCCGTGAAATAATGTGGGCGCGCGGCGCGCAGGTCTTGCATGGTCGTATCGCGGCTCGCCGGATAGTGAAGCGAAGCACCAGTAGCGAGGTACGTGTAGGTGACCATACGCTCGAATACGTGGCTCAGAGGCAAAAAACTGAACACGCGCTTGTCGTAAGCCACTGGAATTAAGGCAATGATAGATTTAATATTGCTTACTAAATTGCGATGCGATAGCATAACGCCTTTGGGTTCGCCAGTGGTACCGGATGTATAAATGATGGTAGCAAGGTCTTCAGTATGTACCTGCTGGCGTCGCTGCGCTATCTCCTTTCGGATAGCATCATCTGGCTCAACTGCAAAATCGGGCCAGTATCGGGCGCCTATTACAGGTGACAATGTTATAATGTACTGTAAATCTGTTAGTTGTGATTTTGCTTGGTGCGTTTTTTCACACAGATCAATATCCGCAACAAAGCAGCATCGTACTTGTGCATCCTGCAAAATATACAACAACTCATCTATACCCAGCGTAGCGTGTAGGGGAACAACAACGGCACCGATTTGCTGAGCGCCTAAATCAAAAAAATTCCAGTAGGGGCTGCCGGTATGAGCCATAATGGCTACTTTATCTCCTTGCTGAATGCCCAAATGCAATAGCCCGGCGCTTACTTTATTGATTTCTTCGATGCAAGCGGCGGTAGAAAAAGAGCGCCACCCATCGCCTTCCCGCAGCCGGATAGCACCTGAGTTGGGGAAGCGCATTTGCTGGTAAGGTAGGATATCGAATAAGCGAAGGAAATCCATAGAGCAGATTTTAGGCTTTTAATAAAACACATGAGCAGTTATTGCTAATACGCTTCGATTATCTGCTGCAAATTACAAAAAAATGCCTTTTTTTGTCTGGAAGAGGTGTTTTGATGTTTTGCAATCTTTTCAAACAAGAAAATAGCTATGATCGAACAGAACATAATAGGATATGAACTATCCGCTCAAGGTGCTGATACTATTAGTGGGTTCAACCCAGTGACACTCGAAACCCTTCCAGGTGCTTTTGCTGTGGCTACGGAAGCGGAAGTTGATTGGGCATTGCATAAGGCAAAGACTGCTTGGCGAAGCTACCGCTACACTTCGGGGCGACAGCGAAGCGCTTTCCTACAGACGATTGCAACGGAGTTGGAAGCACTTGGAGATACGCTGGTGCAGCGTGCTGTGGCAGAGTCCGGCTTGCCAGAAGCCAGAATACTCGGCGAGCGGGGCCGTACCTGTGCGCAACTGCGATTGTTTGCTCAATGGGCAGAAGAAGGCGCTTGGGTGGAGGCAATCATTGATACCCCGCAGCCAGAACGCCAGCCCACGCCGCGTCCTGATCTGCGTAGAATGCTTGTGGCGCTTGGTCCTGTAGTGGTTTTTACAGCCAGCAATTTCCCGTTAGCTTTTTCCACAGCAGGTGGTGATACGGCTTCAGCGTTGGCCGCAGGATGCCCAGTCATCGTGAAAGCGCACGAATCACATCCAGGCGTGCATGCATTAGTGGCAGGAGCTATTCAAAAAGCAGCCCAACGTACAGAAATGCCGGATGGCGTATTTTCAAGCTTGTACGGCAAAGGTTTTCAGCTTGGGCAGGCCTTGGTGCAGCATCCGCTTACCAGTGCAGTAGCTTTTACTGGATCCTATCGAGGCGGCCGCGCCTTGTTTGATTTGGCGAATCAGCGTACCACACCTATTCCGGTATTTGCAGAAATGGGCAGTACGAATCCAATTTTTTTACTGCCAGAGCGGTTGCGTCAAGATTATGCAACGTTGGCCCTGCAAATCGCTGCCTCCGTTAATCTGGGGGCAGGGCAGTTCTGCACGAGTCCAGGTTTGTTGGTCGCCTTAGATGATGCGCACTTGCCATTATTTGTGACCGCCTTGAAGGAAGCATTTGCGGCACAACCGCTTTTGACTATGCTCAATCCTGGCATACATGCACATTATTTGAAAGCCCGACATCATATGCTTCAAATTCAAGATATAGAAATAGAATTTGCGGCAAGTGCTAATACTGCTACCCTTCAAGCACCGCCAGCCATAGCTTCTACCGGTGCGCCAGCTTTCTTGAGGCATCCTACTATGCATGAGGAAGTGTTCGGACCTTTTTCCCTTCTGATAAAGTGCAAACATCTACAGGAAATGGAGCAAGTAGCTGCCGCGCTACAAGGGCAACTTAGTGCCGTGCTAATGGCTCAAGCAGAAGAGCTATCGCGATACACCACGCTTATACAATTGCTTGAAGAAAAAGTAGGGCGATTGGTCTTTAATGGGGTGCCTACTGGTGTCGAGGTTAGTCACGCCATGCAGCATGGCGGCCCCTATCCGGCAAGCACGGACAGCCGGTTTACGTCGGTGGGTACAGCTGCCATTCGACGCTTTGTGCGTCCGGTGAGTTGGCAGGACTGCCCGCCGGCGCTGCTTCCTGAAGCCTTACAAGATGATAATCCGCTCCGCATTCGGCGCATCGTAAATGGTGTGTTGCAATAAAAAAAGCGTCAATGCAATGCTTGACGCTTTTAATAAATGCGGACCGGACGGGACTCGAACCCGCGACCTCCGCCGTGACAGGGCGGCATTCTAACCGACTGAACTACCGATCCTTTTGGTAGTGCAATAATGAAGGAACAGATTCTGTCGCTGGAAAATTCCTTTTTTTATTGCGCGACTGCAAAGATAAGATGCATTTGGAAATAGCGCAACATCTTTTTCAAAAAAATTGGAAAAAATAATAATCATGCCAGTTCGGCTAATTCTAACCAGCGCATTTCTTTTGTTTCTAATATTGCCGATAGTTCGCTGAGTTCGCGTCCAAGTTGCTCGATTTGTACTGGCGAAAGCCCGTCGGTATTGAACTGTTCCATGATTTCAGATTTACGTTCTTCTAATCGCTTGATTTCCTTCTCCAGTTTGTTCATTTCTTTGCGCGCTTCCTGGCTAAGGCGGGGTCGGTCGCTTGGTGTCTGTTCTGGTGCTTTATTTTTTTGTTGTTCGGCGCGTTCGTTGCGGCGTAGTTCGCGCTCTCGTTCTTTCAACACCTCTCGGTAGCCCGAATAATCGCCCAAAAAATCCTTGATTTGCCCATTACCCTCAAATACGAAGAGGTGATCCACGATTTTATCCATAAAAAAGCGATCATGCGATACGACGATAATGCATCCAGGGAATTCCAACAAAAAATCTTCTAACACATTCAGCGTGAGAATATCGAGATCGTTTGTTGGCTCGTCGAGAATTAAAAAGTTCGGATTTTGCATCAAAACCAGGAGCAAATATAGGCGCCGGCGCTCGCCACCACTGAGCTGCGATACATATACCTGCTGCTGCTTGCGCGTGAAGAGGAAGCGTTCGAGTAGTGCGGCGGCGCTTAGTTTTTGACCTTTTTCGAGGGGGATGTACTCAGCAATGTCCTGCACGGCGTCAATCACGCGCTTGTCCTGGGTTAGTTGGATGCCATCCTGCGTGTAGTAGCCAAATACGGTATTGTCGCCAATGACCACCTTACCTGTGTCGGGGCGTAGTTCTTTGGTCAGCACTTTTAGAAAGGTCGTTTTTCCAACGCCATTTGGACCAACAATACCCACTCGTTCGTTTTTTTTAAATTTGTAGCTAAAATTTTCTACAATTTTAAATTGCTCATAGCTTTTGCTCACGTTGTGCAATTCCAGAATTTTTTTGCCAAGGCGCTGCCCTTTGATATCAATTTGAATATCTTTATCCACCGTCACGTTGGCTACTTTATCCTCCAATTCGTAGTAGGCGTCCACGCGCGACTTAGCCTTGGTGGTGCGGGCTTGTGGAGAGCGGCGTACCCAGTCGAGTTCGCGGCCCAGCAACTTTCTATTTTTATCCAATTCGGCACTTTCCGTTTCTTGGCGAATGGCTTTTTTTTCTAAATAATCCGAATAGTTGCCGCTGTAGCGGTAGAGTTTTCCATTTTCCAACTCTACAATTTGATTGCAAACCCGTTCTAAAAAGTAGCGGTCGTGCGTAACCATAAACAGCGTCAGGTTAGGCTGTTGCATATAGGTTTCGAGCCATTCGATCATGTCGAGATCAAGATGGTTGGTGGGTTCGTCAAGAATCAGCAATTCGGGTTCGTTAAGAAGTATTTTAGCTAAGGCAAGGCGCTTTTTTTGCCCACCGGAAAGCTGCCCAATGCGTTGGTCGAGTTGTGAAATTTTAAATTTGAACAGCATTTCTTTGATGCGGGCTTCCATATCCCAGGCCTTGAGGTCATCCATTTTGGCCAAAATGGTTTGCATTTCTGACTCCGTGCCGAGGCCCAGTAGCGTATGTTCGTAGCGTTTGATGGTCTGAATCAAAGGATTATCAGAGTCCAGCACGGCATCTAATATCGTATCTGATTCATGAAAATCAGGCTCCTGTACCAAATAGCCCACCCGGACGTCGCGGCGCAGGAGTACATGTGCTTGCTCCCCTTCCGCCGATTCGATACCTGCAATTACGCGCAGTAAGGTACTTTTGCCGGTGCCATTTTTTGCCACTAAGGCTACCTTCTGCCCTTTATTGATTTGCAAAGACAGGTTCTGAAACAGCACTTTTTCGCCGTAGGTTTTGGTAATATTTTCCAGCGATAGATAATTCACGATGCGGTGTAAGTTGTAAAGCAATAAATAAAAAAGCCTTTTATAAAAAATATGATAGTAAATAATGGGGCATTTATGCAAGTGTTTCCTATGGTTAAAGTGTTGAAAATCAGCTTTTTGTGTTGTTTTAAATAAAAGTAACGCCTTGTAAAATTAAGGTGCTTTTGCAATGCGAAAGCCGTACTATGTAAATAACGAATAAATATTACAATAAAATGTTATGGCATCTTTTTTGAATAAGTTCTATAGAAAACAATAAACACAAACAATCGCGTTATGATTCGACAAAAGCATACCATTTACCAAGACATTCGTTTCTGGATGATTCTTTTATCTTTATTTTTATTAGCACTACTGTCGCAATGAGCAGCGGCGCGGTCAACTTGGGGGTTTAGCGTATAATTTTCAAACTTAAATCAAGGCTGGTAGCAGCATGTGTAAGTGCGCCAACAGAGATAAAGTTCACGCCAGTGAGGGCTACCTTTCGCACATTGTGAATCGTCACGCCACCAGAGGCTTCTACTTCGTAGCGACCATTGATGATGGCTACGGCTTCATGCATCAGCGGCAGCTCGAAATTGTCAAGCATGATACGAGTGATACCACCTATTTCCAGCACTTCGTAAAGTTCAACCAAGTTGCGCACCTCTACCGTAATACCCAGATGATGGAGGTTCTGAGCTTCTTGATAAGCATGCACGCGCTCTATGGCTTGCCGAATACTGCCGCCGCAAGCATCCACATGATTATCCTTGATCATAAACCAATCATAAAGCCCGTCGCGGTAGTTGGTACAGCCACCAAGGCGGACGGCCCATTTTTCTAAGAAACGAATCAGGGGTGTGGTTTTGCGGGTGTCGAGTATTTGTACCGGGAGGTCTTCCACTTCAAATTTAAAGCGATTGCTGAGCGTAGCGATACCACTCATGCGCTGCATGGTATTGAGTGCAAGACGCTCCGCTTTCAGCAGGGCGCGGGTATTGCATGTCACATCAAAAGCGATATCGCCATAGCTCACGTCGCTGCCATCTTCTATGTGCTGTTTGAATTCGGCGGTATTGTCCAATTTTTCAAAAATACGGCGCGCCACAGCGTTACCCGCGATAACGCCGGGGTCTTTCACCAATAAGCGGGCGCGGCTGCTCGAATCGGCTGGGATGCAGGCCTGTGAAGTATGATCGCCAGAGCCTACATCTTCGCGTAAAGCGCGGTCTATAAAGTCATCTAAAAGGGTTTGTACAGTAGGCGTTAAGCTCATTGTGGCAGTCGTTTTTCTTGATTTGGAATGTAAAGATAAGATTTATCTGATTGCATTTGATAACCGCTTTCGAATAAACGCAAACGCCCCCTGGCGCTTAAACCCAAGAGGCGTTTATATCATATTGTTGAAATTTTATATATTACAGCATTGGCGCAATGACCAGCGCTACTACCGACATCAGCTTGAGCAAAATATTG
>CALMSP010000061.1 GCA_937872405.1 uncultured Saprospiraceae bacterium
ACACCAATATTCGAAGTGCCTTTGGATATTGCGGTGCATCAAGACCCGGCCAGCGCGCCTCAGGTGCATACCGTTCGCTTGCAAGGTGTGGAAACCACTTTCGAGCTACCCGCGGCCCGTGCCCCGGAGCGCCTGCTACTCGACCCCAATGTGCGGCTGCTATTTGAAGGAAAATAATAGGATGCCTCATCGAACGTTCTAATAGCCGCTTGGAAAGCTTTAATAGGCAATCAAAACAGTAAAATAGGTAAATGGCACGCTATACATGGCTATACAAAAACGACACCAGCAATCTACGTTCTTCAAACAGGTACAAGATACGATATGAATGAATGGCTGAACAACATTGTCTTTAGAATAGGCGATTTTGACATTACCTGGGGAAATCTGCTTGCCGAGGGTCTCACCCTTGCTGTATTGCTGAGTGTTTATTGCTTCATCCTATTTCGGTTTTTGCCGGTCTTTTTTGCTAAAGAAGCTGTGGACAAAGCTGCGCGTGACCGCATTCGGCGCTTTTTACTCTACTGCTTGCTGCTTGCGGTATTTGTTAGTATCGAATTAAGCGCTGGAGTAGATTATATCCTCTATCAGGGTACCAATTTAACCATCCTGCTCTCTGGAATGCTGCGCGTATTGTTGCTGATCCAAGTTGCCCGTCTGCTGGATACCATCGCATCGCGCCTATTGCTCAATATTTATCAAGAATTTCGGCAGCAACAAGACGATACAGTCAGCGTTTATATGCCTCAGCGCGACCGCCGCTCCACACGCAGCATGGTGCGCAATCTGATCTACACTTTGGCACTGCTACTCATCGTGCAGGTTTTTAATATCAACTACACGTTGTTTAGCGTGCCGCTCAAGGACGGCTCTGATTACCAAGTCAAAGTTTCCAGTTTGCTGTTGGCTGTAAGTATCATCCTCGTAGCACAATTAATTAACTGGGTGCTGATCCAAATCGTTTTATACCGCTATTATCGGCGCCGCGATGTGGACGTAGGGCGCCAGTATGCTGTCAATCGGCTGCTTATTTATTTTATCTACATCGCCGCTGCACTTATTGCCCTGCAAAGTCTGGGTATCAATGTCACGCTCATTTGGGGTGGTCTGGCGGCTTTAGCACTGGGCGTCGGGCTGGGCTTACAACAAACTTTTAACGACCTGGCTTCGGGCATTATCTTGCTTTTTGAACGCACCGTGGCCGTGGGTGATGTCGTCCAATTGGATGGCGTTGTGGGGCGGGTACAAAAAATCGGGTTGCGCACATCCGTTGTCGAAACCCGCGAACGCATTACGCTCATTGTACCCAATTCTAAATTAGTGACCGAGAAAATTGTTAATTGGAGTCACGCCGATAACATTGCCCGATTCTCCGTAGCCGTCGGTGTCGCTTATGGTTCTGACACAACACGGGTCAAAAATTTGCTATTAGGTGTAGCGGAAGCCCACTCGGCTGTGTTGCCAGAGCCAAAACCCTTTGTGCGGTTCACGGATTTTGGTAGTTCTGCGCTCAATTTTGAGCTGTTCTTCTGGTCGAACGAATTATTCCCCATCGAAAATGTAAAAAGCGATTTGCGCTTTGAAATAGACCGCGCCTTTCGAGAAAACGCTGTCATTATTCCTTTTCCTCAGCACGATGTATGGTTTCGCAATGCGCCTGATAACGCCGAATAAGCCTCTTCGAGCGTTCAAGATGGTGTTTTTAACGTTACAGCTACCCCTTTTACTATTAAAATACCCCCTTGGAGCGTTCAAGATGGTGTTTTCAACGTTACAGCTACCCCTTTTACTATTAAAATACCCCCTTGGAGCGTTCAAGCACCCTCTTTGAGCGTTCAAGCACCCCCTTTGAGCGTTCAAGATGGTGTTTTTAACGTTACAGCTACCTCTTTTACTATTCAAATACCCCCTTACAGCGTTCAAGCACCCCCTTACAGCGTTCAAGATGGTGTTTTCAACGTTACAGCTACCCCTTTTACTATTAAAATACCCCCTTTGAGCGTTCAAGATGGTGTTTTTAACGTTACGAACACCTATTAAGTTATTTTGATAAACAATTCAATTGTTGCAACAGGCTTTATTTAGAGTATAACAAGCAGTAAAAATGTTACAAAGACCATATAAAACATTAAAATTAGCAGTTAGAACGATATAGATACCTCTCAAACTGTTAGAATACAGCAGAACAACAATAAGATTAGCTACATTAGCCTTACAATTAACGCTTTCAACGCTATCATAGGCTATTAACGGCTTGCAATTGGCAGGTATAAGATATTAATGGTCAGATCAGCTATTTTCAGCAATAAAAATACCCTTTCAAGTAGTGATACTAATACCTGAAAGGGTAGGAAAGATACACCCCATGGCGCATTCAATAGATAACTATCTAATTAAACGCTTTATACGCTCGTATTCTGCTTGATTGGTCTGGGAACCCTTGCACCCCATGTCGCGTGCTTTTTTCTCAATGTTTTCTACGCGATTACCCGGATTAGGATGGGTACTCAAAAACTGAGGTGGTGATGCACTACCTTCCATTTTTTTAAAAAAACCGGCAGCACCGGCGGCATTGTAGCCTGTTTCGCATAAATAAATTACAGAATGCGCATCGGCTTCAGTTTCATGATTGCGACTAAAACGCAGCGAAATTAGGCCCAGCGCAATTTGCTCCATCAGGCCCGGATTCGCATTGCCCGTCACTACGGAAGAAAGCGCGGCAATGCCATACACTTGCGACATTTGTCGGGTAGAATGGCGTAGCGCGGCGTGTGCAATTTCGTGGCCCATGACACCTGCCAATTGGTCTTCCGAATCCAAAAATTTGATGATGCCAGTATAGACATAAATGAAGCCCCCCGGCGTACAGAAGGCATTCAGGGTCTTTGAATCGTCAATAATTTTTACTTCCCAGGCAAACTGATCGCGGTACTTTACTTTACCTGTGTTCAACAATTTAGTATTGATGCCGCGCACGTAGCGGTATAGTTCTTCATTGCCACGTTCGGGCAACACTGGGAATTGTTTAGGGTCGGCAGCAATTTGTGCTTCGGTCTGTCTGCCAAGTTCCAGGTCTTGATCAGGAGAAAAAAGATTGAAACCGCCACCTTTACCGCCACTACAGCCCACATAAACAATAGAAACAGCAAATAGCAGAATAAATGACCATTTTTGAATACGCATGATAGTATGATTGGTTTACGTTTTGAAATTAATATTTCAACCCCATGCAAACGTTGTTTTGTATAGAAATAGTACGTATTGCTATGGCAATGCTTGGCGCTTCTGAGCCGCTTTTTTTTAAACTTTTAAATGCCGAATGCTTGCGCCGCGCAAGAAAATAAAGCCAAACAAGAAAAACACACTCAATGCCAGCACGCTACTGCGCATACTGCCGGTCAAAAACTCAATAAAACCAAAGCTGAAAGTGCCTAATACGGTAGCTAATTTTTCAGTTACATCATAAAAACTAAAGTAAGATGCAGTATCGGTAGTTGCTTCTGGCAGTAGTTTAGAATAGGTAGAACGTGCCAGCGCTTGTGTGCCGCCCATGAGGATACCTACGGATACGGCTACTATGTAAAATTGCCATTTAGCATCAATAAAATAAGCCGAAGCGCAAGTAAACATCCAGGCAGTCATGATGATTAAAAGTGCTATTTTATTGCCTTGCCATGCCGAAAGCTGCGAGGCTAATATAGCACCGCCAACGGCAACAATTTGTAACAACAGGATAATAACAATCAGTTCTGCCGTTTCAAAAGCCAATTCTTTTTCAGCGAAAGTGGCTGCCAGGTAAAGCGCCGTTTGTACGCCAGCACTCAGACACAAAAACGACAGTAAAAAACGCCGAATATTGCGCTCGCCGCGCACGCTGTACCAAACCTTACGCAACTCTTGAAACCCTTTAGCCAATAGCCGGTCGCCGGTTTTTATTTTAGAATCCTTTGGCAGCCGCCGAAAGGGGATTTGTGCAAACCCCAACCACCATAGCCCAACAGAAAGGAAAGCTACGCGCGTGGCTATGCCAGCATCGGCAAAACCAAACCATTGATATTGCTGAATGACAATTAAATTAAGAACCAACAAGATAACACTACCCACATAGCCATAGGCAAAACCCTTGGCGCTCGTACTGTCGTAGCGATCTTCTGTAACAATTAGCGGCAAATAAGAATTGTAAAACACCAAGCCGCCCGCAAAGCCCATCATAGCTACTATAAATGTTAAAGTACCAAAAGTAAGCTGAGACATGCCTTCAAAAAAAAATAGCCCCATGCAGGCTAATGCGCCCACTGTTGTAAAAAATTGAAGAAACGATTTTTTGCGACCACCATAATCGGCAATACCTGACAACAATGGCGAGCACAACGCAATAAGCAAATAAGAGGTAGAGATGGCATAAGCATAAAGCGAACTATTAGAAACCTCACCGCCCAAAAATGGGATAACATCGTCGGTAACGGCTACATAATAAGCCGGAAAGATGGCTGCGGTGATAACTAATGCAAAGGAAGAATTGGCCCAATCAAACATCGCCCAGGCGCGGATGGTTCGTCGGTCGTTTAGTGTGTAGCCCGTAGAAGTATTCATACTTGGGTGTTCTGTTTATGCGGCAAGATAGGCGTTTTTGGCATAGTTTCTAACGTAAAAAACAGGAGATTTACATTTCTAAATGCCTATTAGCAACTTAGAAATAGCATTTGTAACATTACAACTAACAAAAACGACAATTGTCATTGCTTTGTTCGCATTTTTTTTAGATTTTGCCATCGGTAAAACACTTAAATTTTGTATCATTTATGCTGGAAAACTTAATTTGCAGCATATGCATTTTATCATAATTGATACTTTAGAGCCGGCACCTGATAAAAGTTATACCATATGCAGCGTCCTGATTTTAATCAAATAGCTCTGAATCGGCATCTTACAATAATAAGCTCCGATGCCGGACGTGCGGAAGCCTGGCACACCCTCGAACAGATTGACGTGCCGCCGGTTTTTGATGCCGAAGCCATCGAAGGCTTAGAGCACTTGCGTTTTGTGGCTGGCAT
>CALMSP010000062.1 GCA_937872405.1 uncultured Saprospiraceae bacterium
CCGATACATGATGTAAATGAATTGCGCCATTGTATTAAATATTACAGCAGCAACCTCGAAACTACGCGCATTGTGCAGCGTTTTCTAAGTGGAAATGCAAAAGTGCAGGTTGTAAAATTGGATTTTGGCTCGACCAATCAGCGGATTCTTGAGCAGTAGCTTTCAAAATAACTTTTGCTTGGTCGTAGCAATTTCCTGCTCAACTTCTTCTAACTGCCCTTAGCACGGTAGGCAAAGTAAGCCATATAAAACAAAGCTTCATTGCGATATTTTATTTCTTGTGAAAATTCTATCATTTTTTAATACTTGCTAAGTTCTTTTTAATTTTCATCATTAATTTGTCAGGTGTTACTCTTGGAAGATTACTCAAAAACCAATTCATAGAACCGACAATCTTTTTGTTTTTACCGTTCAAGAATAATTCAACTCCTGCTTTGGCTACAACACCTGCTGGCATTGGTTTGTTGGCACTCATAGCATTAGTTTTACGCATAACGTTAGTATGAAATGGCGTTTCTACTGTGCCTGGACAAAGCGCTGTTACGGTTACGCCAGTTCCTTGCAGTTCGGCTGAAACCGTTTCTGTAAATGCTAATACAAAACTTTTAGTAGCTGAATAAACAGAATAATAAGGGAACGGCAGAAATGAAAGCAACGAAGCTACATTCATAATTTTTCCTTTGCCAGCTTTTACCATGTCTGCACCAAACAGCTTGGTAAGCCCTACTAACGTAGTAACATTTAGGGCAATCATTTTTTCATCTTTTTTCAAGGGCATTTCTACAAAATTGCCATAATCGCCAAAGCCCGCATTGTTAATTAAACCTGTTACTACATAGTTATGTTCTTTTATATGATTGTACACATCTTGTGCCGAATTAGGCTCTGATAAGTCATACAGCATATACTGAACATCTACAGAAAATTGCTTTGTCAGTTCTTGTTGCAATGCTTCTAACTTATCTTGACTGCGAGCTACTAAAATCAAATTATGGTTTTTGGCTGCCAATTGTTTTGCCATTTCGTAACCTATGCCTGTGCTGGCTCCTGTTATTAAAGTAAATTCTTTCATTTTGGTAAGCTTTGTTTTTCTGCTTGTTCTTTAATTAACCTTAACCATATATCATGCAGTTTCAACAACTTATTTGGTTGGAATACTTTTTGTAAAAAGGTTAAAAAACCATTTTGAGCTTCAGGTGTAATCAATCTGCAACCATTAGCAGTTGGTACAATTACCCAAGCATGATATGCTGTTAAATTACCCCTTCTTACTTCCCAAGCCATTCTTTCATTGGGTACAAATTCTTTCATTACAGGTTCAAGATGCAATCCCATAGTATGCATTTTAAAAGCCAATCCGTTCTTCAAAGTTGGGGCATTGGTATCCATAAATTCTACTGGACTTTGAACACCTTTATAGAAAGTATGCCACTTTTTTGCATCAATTAAAATGGCCCAAACTACTTCTGGTTTAGCGTTGATTTCAATTTCATTATACACATACCATTTTGCTTTTGTAGGATTAAATTCATCGGGCCACACAACAAGGTTTGTGTTTGGGTCATACCTTTTAGTCATCATTGTCCTTACGGTGTCTTTCTGAGCAATAGCTAGGAAAGAAGCACATAAAATAAATGCTATAGAGAAGAGGGTCTTCTTTGTCATTATACTTTTGATTTAAAATTATAATGCAAAGATGGAGTGGTTAGCTACTTTAAAACGATAACAAATGTTTAGAGTTTTTCTATTTCAGCTTTTTTTAGTCGGCTTAAATGGATTGGAGTAATTCCTAAATAAGAGGCAATCATATGTTGAGGTACTCGGTTGTGTATATTTGGGAAAACATCTGTAATGCTATCGTAACGCTGTTTTGGTGTTCTTACATACAAGTTTTTTATTCGGTCGTCTTGATATATAAAATAATATTCTGCAATCAGTCGTCCCATTTTTTGTCCGGCTGTTAAGTTTTGATAACCCCATTCAATGGTTTTACGGGGCAGGATAACTACCTGAGTTTCTTCCAAAGTTTGTAAACTGTAAATAGAAGGCTGTTTTTGAATAAAGTGTGAATAGTCAGCTATAAATTGGTTTTCTAAAGCAAAATGAATAGTGTGTTCTATTCCTTTATTGTCGGTTATTAGAACTCTTATAAGTCCTTTATTGATAAAAAATATTTCGTTGGGAATGGTATCAGGTCTGCTTATGATTTCTTGTCGTTTAAAATTTTTGATAATGGCCTGGCTAAGGAAGTCGTTTAGTTCGTTTTCCGAAACGTTTATCATTTGTTTTATCACCTGTCTAATTTGCTCCATTTATTTTGTCAAAATTGTCGGTCTGTTTCAGGATGTCGTACCATTAATGCTAACGTTTTGCAGCTTGGTAAAGTGGCGGATTTTAAGTATTAAACTTCATTAGATGCACAAAGTTTGAATTTAGCACTAATCCTTTAGAGTATGTTTAAAATTCGTTTTTGAAGTCGAAAATGATCAGATTTGGGTTCTCCCGAAGCGTTTTTTGAGCTGCATAGCAGCGCTACGGAGCGAGAAAAAGGCAAAGTGAGGTTCCATAGATGAACATTTGCAGACCAAAGTATGAAATTTAAACATGCTCTTAAAAAGGCACTGAATTCGCCGTTTCGCAAAGCCGATATTAGAAGCTGTTTCCAATTTAATATTTAGCTAATCTGACAGCCACAATGCGAATCATAACCAACTTGATAAACGCCTCGCAAGTAGCGGTTTGTTGCTCATAATCTGTCGTTAAGTCTGAAGTATATTGTTTATTCGGCCTTTACAATTTTACTTCTTCTTGGCTACTTGTCGCTTTTTTTCATATTATTCTATATTCAAAGCATTATCGCGAGCAATAGCCGCGTAAAACAAACCCGCTCCAGTCATGCTGCGCTCTTTAGTGAAAACATTCACATGCACCAGCCCGAAGCGATAGCTGGGCCCAAGATGCCACTCAAAGTTGTCCCAGGTACTCCAATGTATATAGCCGCGTACGTCCACGCCCTTTTGCATCGCTTCATGAATCACTTGTAGATACTCTTGAATGCTGCGAATGCGTTGCTGCGGATCATCGGTACAGATACCATTCTCCAATATGATAACAGGCATTGTGCGTCGCCGATATACCCGACGCAATAAGATACCTAACCCTTGCGGCCAATAACCCCACATGTTGTCATGACGGATATGGAGGCGTGCTAATTTTCCAGGGTGGTCTAATTCTGTAATCGGCAGCGGATTCATCGGTACGTAAGCATAGTAGCTAAGCCCCCAATAGTCCATTTTGGATAAAAACAGCCGAATCACGCGCTCATTATACCATAGGTCGGCAAACCATGCTGGCAGGCGCCCCCAGATATTGAGCGCTTTAAAATAGCACAAGTTGATGGAAATGCTCACGGGCGCCTCAGGATAGGCTATTTTAATGAGATCATAAACAATATCATGTGCCAAAGCCATATTGCGCAACACCCGATTGGCTTTGGCGTAGCTGCGCCGTTGGGGCGGAAACAATCCCAGAAAATAAGCGCACATGGCGTAAGCGTTGGGTTCGTTGAAGGTATTCCAGTTGAATACAAGATCGCCAAAATGCTTGATGCACTGCTGGGCAAAGTCCACAAAAGCGGGGATATTATCCTCCTGAAGCCAGCCACCTTTCTGTTCGAACCAGTTTGGGTGAGCGAAATGATGCAGCACCAGCAGTACTTTTGTACCGCCCTCCTGTAGTTGCTGAAAAAAATGGCGGTACTCGCTGACAGTCTGCTGATCGAACTCAGCGAAAGCACTACGTTGTAGCCTCGACCAGTCCACGCCGCAGCGATAGACCGTGCCGAATTGCTGAATGTACTGAAGGTCTTCTTCGCGCCGCAGTTCATGGTCGGTCGTGCGGTTCAATACGAACTCGTCGCGCGCAATAAAGCCTTTCCATTGATGATCAAAAGCGGTTTCTGTTTGTGGGGCAGAAGTAGAAGTACCCCAGAAAAAGTCTGTTGGAAATTCAATTCTCATGGTTGCTTTATCATTAGCATCCGGTAAAATAACTAATTTTACTAAGACAAGTTTGATAATCAACCCAGAAAATCACAAAAACCCGACCGGCATACAGCGGATCGGGTTTTTGTTGGTGTGCGCGAAGGAGGACTTTCTTATTGCGATTGCAACGGAATATTCTCTACGCCGCCGGAGTTACCTACCAGCAGGGTTGTAACGATGCAAAGCACAAACAGCGCAATCGCCAAGTACCAAGTTAATTTTTCAATAAAATCAGCGGATTTGGCTGCGCCAAACATCTGGTTTGCCTGAGTGCCGCCAAACGTAGCATCTACGCCGCCGCCCTTTGGATTCTGAATCAGAACCACTGCCATCAGTAGCACACAAACCAGCGCAATCAGGACAATTAATGCCGTCAACATTGTTAAGGTTGTTTTAGTTTTTGAATTCGCGCTGCAAAGTACGTACTTTTTTGTGGAAATTGCAAACTTAATCTTTCATACATTTGAATTGCCTTTTCCTGGTGCCCCTGCCGCGCTAATAAATCGGCGAGCGTTTCGCTGATCACTTCTTCTTTTTCGATAATACTTTGCATGGCTAAAGCTGCCGCTTGAGCTGCTTTGCGCTCTTTCTCTGTCGGATTGGGCAGCGTGGGTGCTTGCAACTGTGGCGGGGTGTATTTGCCAGCCATACCCGAAAACGTAGGTTTTAATGGCGCAATGGGCGTTGAGGGCGGTATTTTGCTCGCAGGCATTTCCGATGTTTTTTCCTCCATGGATGCGGTTTGTGTAGGCAATTCCGCTTCTGTTGATATGGCGTTTACTTCTGAGGGCTGGGGCGTTTTTACCATCGGTTTTGGCGGCAATGCGACCTCCAGCTCTATGACAACGGGTGCTACCGGTGGCGGCACTTCGTCTTCGTCAGTTGGTGGCAGTGGCGGCGCGGGTGCTGGCATAGGTTCTTCTGCCTGTGGCGGTTCGGGCTGCACCAGTTCTTGCTTTGGCGTTGCAGGTATGGCTGCTGGGCGTTGGTACGAGCGCTCGCGCAGGTCCAGCACCTCATCCAATCTCACCAAATTAGTTGGTTTTTGCGTTTCCAGCACGTCGTGCATTTGTCGAAACAGCAGACTTCGGCTCAGGCTTCCGGTGGCAGTTCGTTCTAAATTCGTATCAAAATCCTTATGCCGATCCATGCTGCTCTTTTGCAAGAGTAGCCATTGCAAATTTTGGCAATATGGATACTGCAAAACCAGACTTTTTAACTCCTGGTAATTGATCTGGTACAGGCGAGCGGGATTTTTAAGATATTCCGCAAAGTTTTCTGCATTCATATCCTGCTGTTTTCAAACGCAAAGATAATAAAAACACATTAATTGCGTAATATGTTGCCTTTATGCTTTATTGTTCTATTTAAAATGCTTGCTATCAGTTGTTTGTAGTGTTAAAGATGAACAGCCGATAGCAAAAAGCACAAGAATGGGCTACATTTGAATACCTATTTGTACGGAAAATAGCGTTACTGCCGGCAACTATTTTTTTTGAAATGGTTCCATTTTTGAAATAGAAAGCATCGCGTTATTCATTTTATATAAAAATTGGCTTAATGATGCCCGCCTACCGATACGCTTTGAGAGTCGGACGTGCGCTCTTTCACCAACAGCCAAAGCCCGGCTGAAATGCCTAACGCAATGGCGCTGATACCAAAAATAGCTACTTTATCAGGCTGATTATCAATGAATTTGCCTAAGCCCGAAGCGACCAATTGTGGCAATACGACCGACAAATTGAATAATCCCATGTAGAGACCCATGCGCGCTTGGTTGACCGTTTCGGACATGATAGCAAAGGGCAAACTCACCACGGCAGCCCAGCCGACACCAACAACCGCCATGAGCACAAATAATACGGTGGGGGTTTTGGCCAAGAAAATAATGAGCGCGTAACCCGTCGCCATGATAGCGATGCACAACGTATGTGTGCGCACTCGCCCAATGCGTTCGGATAGGGGTTGTAATAC
>CALMSP010000063.1 GCA_937872405.1 uncultured Saprospiraceae bacterium
GGTTTTATTTTTCTCAGCCCGTATTTGTGCAGCCGCCGCGCTATAGCTTTATGCTGGTTGGCTATCCTGGCGATGAATGGTCGGAATGGCAATCCCAACCTTTTAAAGAATACAACCGACTACCGCCGGGCACTTACACATTTCGAGTACGCTCCAATTTGACGAAAGAGATTGCCGAATTTAATTTTGTCATTCGGGTACATTGGTACCAAACTTGGTGGGCAGGGCTGTTGTATATGATCCTGTTGGTAGCAGCTATGTGGCTGGTAGAACGCTGGAATCGCCGTCGCCTTGAAAATCAGCGGATTAAGTTGGAGCAAGAAAAAGAAAAACAATTAGAAGAACAACGGATCAAGGCTGTGAATGAGCGGCTGCAATTGGATATCATCAGCAAAAGCAAGGAATTGGCGAACTCCACGATGAGCTTAGTACAGAAAAACGAAATTTTGCTAAAAATCAAAGCAGAAATCCAATCCCTTCGCGCCGCCCCCGACGGAAAAGTACTGGGCAAATACTACCAACGCCTACTGCATCTCATTGATACTAATATTTCATCGGAACAAGACTGGCAAGTATTTGAGACCAATTTCAACCAAGTGCATGAATCTTTTTTTAAAAAATTGAAAGCCGAATTTCCTGACCTAACGCCTGGGGATCTTAAGCTTGCCGCTTATCTAAAAATGAATTTATCCTCCAAAGAAATTGCGCCACTGCTCAATATTTCTATCCGAAGCGTAGAAAACAAACGCTACCGCCTGCGCAAAAAACTCCACTTAGCAGAAGAAGACAACCTCATGGATTTTATGCTGCAATATTAACCCTACTCTTTAATATCCCAACACCCCAATATCCCAATATCCCAATCTGGCGTATCGCTATTTACAGACATTTATTGGTTAATTTAATGATTACCAAGTGTTTATACCTACAAAAAGCATTTGACTAAAGTTTTTGATGAGGTGATTTTTGTCAATGCAGTAGCAATGATGAGGTGGTTTTTTTTTACAGAAAGCCATTTTGGACTAACTTTATATGGTGAAAATGCAATTTGGTATAATTAAATTGCAAAACAACCGATAGGCTTTTGCATACACCGTGGTAATAGTATGAAACGATTTATGACTTTGCTAATGCTATGTAGCTTGAGCGTTATTGTGTACGCGCAGACAGTGCCCAGCATACCCGCCGACCTGCGCGCCACGGGCTACGATAGCCATGTAGAACTGCGTTGGCGCAACCCCTCCAATCCTGAATTAGCCAGCTATCGTTTGTACCGCTCTGTTAATGGGGCGCCCCACGAACGCCTACGTTCTGTAAGCCCTAACGATACCCTCCTGCTTGACTTTGTACGCCCTATTGGTACCAACCTAATGTTGGATTATCGCATGGTTGGTGTAAATGCACTTGGGCAAGAATCGCCTACTCCTGCTGAGGTACAGGCTCGAACGTATGACATGGATGATGCCGAACTACTCACTATGGTACAAGAATACACCTTTCGTTATTTTTGGGATTTTGGGCATCCGGTATCGGGTTTGGCACGCGAGCGCAATACCTCTGGCGATTTGGTCACTTCTGGGGGCTCAGGATTTGGAGTGATGGCTATATTAGTAGGCATTGAGCGAGGATTTATCACTCGGCAGCAAGGGCTACAGCGCTTGCTCACGATTGTTGATTTTCTGGAACGCGCCGACCGCTTTCAAGGTGCGCATTCACACTGGCTGAATGGCATTACCGGCAAGGTCATCCCATTTAGCGCGCAGGACAATGGTGGCGATATTGTAGAAAGTGCCTTCTTGCTGCAAGGGCTGCTTACCGTGCGCGAATACTTCAATGGCGATAGCCCTGACGAGGTGGTGCTGCGCGAAAAAATCAACGGCATCTGGCAGGGCGTGGATTGGAATTGGTATCGCAAGCAAAATCAGAATGTAATTTTCTGGCACTGGTCGCCGAATTTTAATTTTGCTATCAACCTACCGGTGCGCGGGTTCAACGAAACCCATATCGTATATATATTGGCGATTTCGGCGCCAGGCAATCGGGCTGTACCTCCATCGCTGTACCGACAAGGCTGGGCGGGCGGAGGCTATACCAATGGCAGTGGTACTTATTATGGCTATCGGTTGGACACCGGGCCCTTTCGGGGTGGTCCACTATTCTTTTCGCACTATTCCTACCTCGGATTTGATCCGCGCTACTTGCGTGACGAATTCACCAATTATTTCATACGCAATCGCAACCACACGCTTATTAATCGGGCCTATTGTATCGAAAATCCTAAGCGTTTTCCGGGCTATAGTGCAGTAAGTTGGGGGCTAACCGCCAGCGATAATCCCTTTGGCTACTTAGCCCATGAGCCTACGAATGAGCGCGATAATGGCACCATTACACCTACTGCGGCGCTTTCGTCTATGCCCTACACGCCTGAAGAATCTATGGCGGTGCTCAAGCATTTTTACCGCGATCGAGGCACTCAACTCTGGGGCCCTATGGGTTTTTATGATGCCTTCAACGACGCACAGAACTGGGTAGCCTCGTCCTATCTTGCCATTGACCAAGGCCCGATCATTTGTATGATTGAAAATTATCGCACTGGCTTACTGTGGGAACACTTCATGCGGGCCCCAGAAATTCAAGCGGGGGTCGCTAAAATCGGCTTTGTGCCCGATTCTACATTGGTGTCCCTACCCAAACCGTTGTTAGAAAATATATCGAACGTGCGGGTTTTTCCGAATCCTGCCTCCGATAAACTGAATGTAGAGATGGAGCAATTACAGACTGCCGGAGTGCGTATCGAATTGCTTGATGCCACCGGACGACTTCGGCAGGTTCTTTTGGATGAACGACAACTACTACCGGGCGCATACCGCCTCGAATTTGATGTACAACACATGACCAAAGGCTTATACTTTTTGCGCATACGAACAGCTGAACAGCAAGAGACCAAAAAAATTATTTTGTACAGGTAAAAATATGGCAACGCCAACAAATTTGGGTTTCCTAACCATTTTATTCACAATTAAAAACTGCTCACTTATGAAGCGATTACTACTTATTTTAACTTGTCTGACCGCTTTTGCAATAGTGGCCAGCAGCCAAACTCCGATTATATACGAAGATTTTGAAGGGGGGCCTAAACTCAACTGGAACCCATTCGGTGATGGTACTTTCAATGGTGCCGTGGACAATCCCGCTATCGCCATCCCAGAAGCGGATCCGCTCGGTATCAACCCCGCCGGTCAAGTAGGTTCTTACACCAAAGAAGCTGGCCGCGCTTTTAGCTTGCTCATTGCGGTCTTGGATCAACCCATGGATCTATCGGTGAACAACAAATTTACCATTCAGGTGAACGCGCCAGTCGCATCCGCTATGATTTTTAAATTGGAAGGTACCGGTGAAGCCTTGGAAAAAAGAGCTAACATCGCTGTGCGCGACCGCTGGATCGAATACACCTTCGACATGAGTGGGGCGGCTAATTTTACCACCATCAATAAGATTATCATCTTCTTTGACCCAGGTAACCAGGCCAGCTCGGATACTTATTTGTTTGACAACATCATCGCCTATCCAGCAGATGCCTGCGCCGGCACGGTGCCCGATCCCCAAATTATTGACGATTTTGAATGCCAGCGCAATGCTACTTATGGCAGCCCTGGCTATTTGGATATCAAAGCGGTGGATAATCCGGATCCTTCCGGCATCAATACCAGCACAAGGGTAGGCGAGTACACCGATCGTCAAGGGGCTTTCCATGCTATGGTGATTGATTATGAAAATCCGATTGATCTGACGCAGCGCAACATCGTAAAGATAAAAATATGGGCGCCTAAAACCGGTCGCCTGTTAGTCAAATTTGAAGGTGGTGGCTCGCCCCCTATCGAGCGCGACGCACAGGTAACGGAAATCAATAAATGGGTAGAATACAGCATTAACTTTAGTGATCAAGCCGGCGCCAACCATCGAAAATTGGTGTTCTTTTTCAATGCCGGTGTAGATAATGCCGACGGCGATATTTACTACATTGACGACATCCTTTTGGTGCCCACGCCGCCGAAAGAACCCCTCGAAGATTTTGAGCCAGACCCAAAACTCGTGTGGGAACCTCTGGCGCTTGGCACGTTCAATGGTGCTATCAATAACCCCGATAAGAGCGGTATCAATACCAGCGATCGAGTGGGATCTTTTACCAAAGGTGCATCCCGATTTGGCGGTCTATCGGCTTTTATTGGTCAAATTGACCTGAGCGCAGAGCCGCAGTTCGACCTACAAGTGTGGGCGCCGCAGGGAGCTACCAGTTTTACAATGCAATTGTCCAGCCCATCACAAGGGTTGAAATCCATTCGCCGCGACATTACGGAAGTGCGCACTTGGGTGCAATTGTCTTTCAACTTTGAAGAATTTGAATCCATTACGGATTTTGAAAGCATCCGGATGCTGTTCGATGAAAACCTCGATGCAGCTGGCAGCATCTGGTATTTTGATAATCTGATACAGGGTGGTGCTACGGTTGATCCTTGCGAAGGCACAGTACCCATCTCTACTATTGTGGATGATTTTGATTGCCAACGCAATGTGGTGACGACCACTTCGGCTCTAAAGGTTATCAATAACCCTGATCCGCGTGGCATCAACCCGAATCCGCTGAATAAAGTAGGTGAATATACCGACCCAATCGGACAGCCTTTTGCGGCATTAGTATATAACTACGGTGCAGCCGGCGTGAACCTCAGCACGTTCAATCAGTTGAGTGTGAAAATTTGGTCGCCTAAAGCTGTACCAATGGGCTTCAAATTAGAAGGTGGTAGCTCACCAGCAGTAGAAATCGTTCAAAATGTAACCAGAACCGGCGAATGGGTAGAATACGTGGTGGACTTTAGCGCGCAAGCCAATGCCAACCACCAGCGACTGGTATTCTTCTTTAACTTCGATGTGAATAATCCAGATGCTGATGTGTATTACATTGACGACATTCAGTGGAAACGCTTGCCATTCACGGGCTGCGTGGTTACTTTTGAAACACCCGAACTGACCCTCAACACCTGGCGCTACTTCGCCAATGGCTCCTTGGAAAACGATCCATTCCAAATCATTGACAACCCTGATAAAAGCGGCGTGAACACCAGTGATAAAATAGGCGTATTCCGCGAAGCACCCGATGGGCAGTCTTTTGCCGGCATGTTTGCCGACCCCGTAGCGCCTGTACAGCTTGGCGCCAGCCGTACCATGCGTATGAAGGTATGGAGTCCGGTTGCACAGACTTTTGTAATGAAACTCGAACGTGCCATTGCACCTGCGCCTAACTCTGGCGACATCTTGGCACAATACACTACGCCTGGCGTATGGCAGGAACTCACCTGGGATTTCTCGAAAACACAAGGTGGCGCAGATATTCCAGTAGGCTCTCAGTATCAGCGTATTACGTTGATTCCGAACTTTGGCGTAGTGCCAACGGAGGTTACCGTGCATTATTTTGATGACATCACAGTAGGCGAAGGCAGCTGCGCTGGGCCAACCAGCATCTTCGAACCTGTGAAAGTAGAACGCCTGAAGGTATATCCGAATCCGGCTTACAACGAACTTACAGTGGAGGGTTCCGAAAAGGTACGCCTTTTTGTAGTGTTCAATGCAGTTGGCCAACGGGTAGCGGTGATACAGCCTAACGGGCAGTCCAATCTGAATATTACAGTGAATCAGCTCGATAAGGGCATGTACGTGCTGGCAGGCTATGACGAAGCCGGACAACTGATTGCAAACGCACGTTTTGTGAAGCAATAATTTTTTAGTTAATAGATTCAAGGCTGGCAGTCGCTTGTCGCAAATGTTTGGTTATCAACATAGTAAGCGGCTGCCAGTTAAGAATTATCAAACTCAAAACGGGCTTATGAGAGGGGTACTACTTGCAATACTGGCCTTACTAATACTGGCTACGGGTTGCCAACAACGCATTACAGCAACAGCCCAAATAACCACTACCAGCCTCGACCTCGACGACCTGCAGCGCCGTACTTTCAACTATTTCTGG
>CALMSP010000064.1 GCA_937872405.1 uncultured Saprospiraceae bacterium
AGAGCAACGCATTCGTAATGCGTGGGTCGGGAGTTCGAGTCTCCTGGGTGGCTCTCCTCTTATACCATTTTCAATTGAGAAAGACATATTTAGTTTCAAAAGCTTGTTTTTCAATACTTTACAAAATCTAAAATCGGACTTCTAAAATCGTACATGGCATTCTTCCCTACCCTATTCATACAAGAAATATCCTTTTTCTGCATCTTCTCTTCGCGATTCAATAAAAAAAACCGCAACTAAAAAAGCTGCGGTTTTCTGCGTCCTTTTATAAAGGAATGCTGATACCAAAAGCTAACAATTTATAAACTTCTGACACTGCCTGAGCCAGCCACCCTCGAATTGACTTTTGGAGTACCTTTGTAGCGTACATCTGCCGAGCCTGATAGCTGCACATCCAGCGTATCGGTGACATACACCTTGCAATCGCCAGAGCCAGATACACTAATTTTGCAATGCGCCGTTTTTAGATCAACTGCTTTGCAATCGCCTGATCCTGAGATACTTATTTCGAAAGACTGCGCCGAACCTCGTAATGTTATATCGCCAGAACCACTAACCGTACCCTCTATCTGCTCCGCCTCTACTTCTAAGTTGGTATTGCCAGAACCGCTGATTACCAATTGTAGGTTCTTCAAATCTGTGAATGCCGATTCTCCGATAATGTCGCCAGAACCGCTAATAATAGCTTTAGTTAATGTTGGAATGGTAATCCAGATTTTAATGCCGTCATGGCGACGCACCCTTTTATCAAATTTAATTTGCCAATGCTTGTTATTCACTTCTGTAAGAATATTATCAATAATGTTTTGCTGTGCCTCAATGGTAACGCTTTGTGTGTTGCCCTGCTTCAAATATACCTTACCACTGACAGCTAAACTAAAACCTGTAAAGTCTTTTAAATTAAGCGTTTTTGTTACTTTAGGTCCGCTACCGCTGATCGTGCTTTGGTTGTTTTGCGCCACAAGTGAAAACATGATACACATCATAATAAAAAGCGTTAAGGAAGCTTTTTTTGTTATTTTTTTCATTTTTCGTTAGTTTGATGATGAAAAATATTATTACTGTAATAACGGACAGCAGTTTCCGGGCAAAGTTGCATAAGGTACGAACGCGATTTGCCATAAAACCGATGAACGACCACATTTTCAAGATATAAATGCTTAAAATAAACAACTTTTGGCAACGGGCAACTGTTCCTTGACAAAATCATGACACTGCACATGCCGACGGAGCTTTTTTCAAAATATTGTACAGGCACTTGGCCTTTACCTGCACGATTCCTCGCAAACGACCACGTACCTGCTAAGGAGGTTCCTTATCATGTCGCACTAAAAACGCACCCCGCTTGTCGCACCGTTGTCGCTAGGCATTTCGCTGCCGTAGAATCCGATTGGAATGCTTTGGCTGCCACACAGTCAAATTTATTTCTGCAAGCACCTTATTTACGCGCTATAGAACAGGCACCTCCAGTTGGCCTGACCCCCTGCTACCTCATTGTGTACAAATCCGACACACCAGTAGTCATTGCTTACTGTCAAATCCAATCATTTCATACTGCGCAGCATCTGCAAAGCGGCAACCGGATGCGCCACTGGCTATTCAAACAGCTGAAAATCAATGCATTTGTATGTGGGAATCTTACACTTACGGGCGAGCACAACTTCGCTTACCACCCTGCGCATACCGATGCGGCTACGGCTGTGCAAATGTTGCAAGAAACAATTCTTCATCTGCTACATCAAGGGCTGCCGAATACCCAGCGCTTCGATGCGGTTTTATTCAAAGATGTGCATCCGCAATCGAAAATTACAACAGATGCCCTAACACAGAAAAAATTTATTGCTTTTCCTTTCCAACCCAACATGGTATTGGCGCTGCAGCCCTCTTGGCATAGTTTCAACGATTACCTGTCGGCGATGAGTTCAAAATATCGCGTGCGGGCGCGGCGAGCTTTGCGCAAAGCGCAGGCTATTCAATGGAATACCTGGGATACCACAACGATCGCGCAATACCAAAATGAACTATTCCACTTGTATCAAAAAATTGCCGATGCCGCCGATTTTAATGCCATTAGCCTCCAGCCTTCTTATTTTTTGAGCTTAAAAAGACGGTTAGCGGATCGTTTTGACGTCGTAGCAGGCTACAAAGAAGATACATTGGTCGGTTTTTTTACAACAATTCAAAATGGCGATACCCTGGAGGCACATTTTTTGGGGTACGAACCGCAGTACAACCCTGATTTTCAGTTGTATCTAAATATGCTTTACCAGATCATAGATCGAGGCATTGCCTGCGGTGCTCGACGCATCGTTTTTGCACGCACGGCTATGGAAATCAAAAGCTCGGTAGGCGCTGAGCCACATGACCTATTTTGCTATATCCGCATGCGCCGACCTTGGCTCAACCCGATAGCGCGTTGGGTTATCCGATATTTAGAACCGCGCAGTCAGTGGCAGATGCGCCATCCTTTCCGCGATTTGGTATAAAGACGCTTGCTATTGTCTTTCTTTTATCTTATATTGCTGCATGTATCCATTCACCCGGCATCACCAAAAAACAAACGTATGATCTTATTTTCGCTTTCCTTGTATCAAATTGCCTACGCTATAAGCGTTGTAGCCTTGCTGGCTTGGACTTACTGGCAGGATAGAAGTCGTTTTGCCGAAGTAGCCAAGCAAACTTTTATTAGCGCCATCATTGTTTACTTGATCAGTGTGGCGGCAGCCAGTGCACAATGGGATTTTAAAATGGGTGTTGTGTTTCGTGACTTGCTGGTAATGAGCGCTTTAGGCTTCATTTTTCGGCTGCTGATGCGCCAGCGTGCGTGGTTTTTATTAGGCACCCTGCTATTGGCAGGCGTATTTTTTGGTTTTTTCAAAATCAAAGTGCAGCCTACATTCGCGGCAACTAATTTGACAAGCCCACTATCTTTGGATGAGCACGGCGAGTTGCTTATTGAAATTCAGGAAACGGCTTCATTAGATGCTATACAAAATATTGTGCAACAATATGAGCTAAAGGCAGAACGGGCCTTCTTTCCAGCCAATGCCGGCATCACCAATCTGGATAATTATTATATAGTGGACATTCCAAAAAATAAAATAAACCGACTTAAAAAAATTGCGAATGCTTTATCGCGTTCCAACGCGGTAGTATGGGTGGAAGAAAACGAAGTGATAACGGTAGCCCCCATAGAAAGCACCACGCCCAAACCGGTCAAAAAGAAATTCGGTATCAACGATCCAGGTGTAGAACAACTCTGGGGCTTCGATGTTATGGCAATTGATGAATTGTATAACTATCTGAATTTCAATAATATAAAACCCCAACGCAAGGCTTTGATTGCTATACTTGATACGGGGGTAGATGGACAACACGAGGATCTACGCGACAATTTTAAGTCCCTAAACCATCAATACGATACGGATCCGGTGGGGCACGGCACGCATTGTGCTGGCATAGCTGGCGCCGTGAGTAACAATGGCATTGGGGTGGCCTCTTTTTCCATTCACAATAATTTTGTGCAAATCACGAGCATTCGGGTTCTTAATAGTATGGGCAGCGGTACGCAACGCACTATTATCAATGGGATGATTGAAGCGGCGGATAAAGGCGCGGATGTGCTTTCGATGTCGCTGGGCGGCTTTTCTGATCGCTTTAAAATAAAGGCTTATACGGACGCTGTAAAATATGTGTCCAAAGCGGGTGGTATCGTGGTGGCTGCAGCCGGAAATTCTAATAGAAATGCAAAAGATTACGCCCCAGTGAATACACCGGGTGTTATTGGCGTAAGCGCTATTGACGCAGAATTAAATAGGGCTGTGTTTTCTAATACCGTTCATGACCTACCGATGGGCATTGCCGCACCAGGTGTTAATGTCTATTCAACCATTCCTAATAACAAGTACAATGCGTTTAATGGCACATCTATGGCTACACCTTATGTAGCAGGATTGGTAGGGCTATTGAAAAGTCTGCAACCCGACCTGACCACAAAGCAAGTGCATGAAATTTTACATCGCACGGGCAAAGACACGCGCAATACGAAAGAAACAGGCAAGTTGATACAACCAGCTGCCGCAATCAAAGCATTAGATTGAGCTGATTTTCATTCGATTACCTTTTTCCTAAAATCTTCTGCGAGGCGCATCATATACTCTGGTGCCAGTTCGGGCAGTGCTTTAGGCTGAATGTCG
>CALMSP010000065.1 GCA_937872405.1 uncultured Saprospiraceae bacterium
GCGTTGCGCAGTTGGCTGCCGTAGGTGATGTGCGCCCGACCAAGCAGTCGTATGAAGCTAAGGAAGACCTGACTAAGCGTATTGACGTACAACTCTCTGAATATAAGCGGGTAAGAGATACCGAATTACCTAAATTTAATGAAATGGTGCGTCAAAAAGCGGTTGATCCTATTATGGTCAAAAAACAAGCCCGCTCGTAAAATAAACTAAATAAACGTATCATAAAATGCTGGTAATGACGCTAAGTCATTACCAGCATTTTTTTAGAACAATAAGCAGTATCCTTTGTTGTAAGTTGGCGTATTTACATCATTTACAAAGTTGGAATTTGTAACGTAGCTCATGTTTTTTAAATTTAGTAAAACATCTTGTAAATATTTTACTCCATTTTTTAATCAAAATGGTTCATTTTATTTACTCAATCCGTTTTTTTAACGGCTGACATTTAAACGTTTCATAAAAAACAGCAAATCAATTTTCATTTATTACAACCGATCTGTTATCATGGAATTATTATCAAATAAAAATGTATTGGTAGTAGGTGCTACTGGCGGCATTGGCGCTGAAGTAACCCGACTGCTCAAAAACAGCCAAGCCAATGTATTTATCGCCGCTCGAAATCGCAGCAAACTAAATGAATTAGCCACGGCTAATAATATTCCTGCCGATCAGGTGTTCGCTGTTGATGTCACACAACCGGAGCAGGTGGAAGCAGCAGCTTATCAGATTCATGCACGTATTCCGGCCTTAGATATTCTCATTAATGCATCAGGAATTGGTATTATTCGTCCACTCGAAAATTTGACTTATGAAGATTTCAACCAAGTGATTGATACCAACTTACGCGGTACCTTCCATTTGCTCAAATCATTTTTGCCGCCCATGAAAGAGGCTAAAAAAGGCTTGGTACTCAACATTCCTGGCGTATTAGGCAAAA
Source organism: uncultured Saprospiraceae bacterium (assembly GCA_937872405.1). Classification (GTDB taxonomy): domain Bacteria; phylum Bacteroidota; class Bacteroidia; order Chitinophagales; family Saprospiraceae; genus JADJNW01. The sequence goes on from CALMSP010000065.1 coordinate 938, forward strand.
CCCCCATGGCTGGTGCCGGTGCGTATGCTGCTTCCAAATACGGCATTGATGGCTTGGTCAAGTCAGTGCGGGAAGAGTTGAAGCGCACGAATGTACGCATTACCAATTTATATCTTGGTGGCACGGATACGCCATTTTGGGATCATATTGACATGAAAGTAAGTCGGGACAAATTTGTTGTTGCGCGCGAAGCAGCTCGTGCGGTGTGGTTCTTGTGTCAGCAGCCCAATTCAGGAGTAGTCTCCGAAATGGTTATTCAGCCTTTTAATCACCAAGCTATATAACATGAAGAGGCATCAAGTTTTTAATAAAAAAACTAAATAAAACCTTTTTATTACATCATTGTGTAAATAAATAATCAATCGTTAGTCCTTCAATAGCGGTATCGTCTTGAATGGTTTCGATGTGTTGTGCTGCAACGATCGCTTTGAACTGTCGGAGCACCGCTGCGCGCTCCCCATGGCGAATTGTTATTTGTAATTTGCAACCCGTAGCCGAAAAATCTTGTTGCTCAATGCTCAAATCCAACTGCTTCACAGCGCCCATCACCTGATTCATGCGCTCGTAACCAAACCGAATATCAAATACATCCATTACGATTTTTTCAATGTGCTCAGCCTCTTTCAACGCAGTGGCTGCGCTGAGTTTGTAGGCTTGAATCAACCCAGAAGTGCCCAGCAAGGTACCGCCAAAATAGCGTACAACAATAACCAACACATTGGTCAAGTCAAAGCTGTCAATCTGTCCCAGTATAGGTCTTCCGGCCGTACCTGCTGGTTCGCCGTCGTCATTGGCACGAAAATTATTACCATCCAGCCCAAGCCGCCAAGCAAAGCAATGATGATGCGCTTTGGGGTGCATTTTACGCAAAGCGCCTAAGTGGCTACGACTGTCCTCTTCCGATGAAATGGGAAAGGCATAAGCCAGAAATTTGCTGCCCCGATCTTTGTACATGCCGGTGGCGGCAGCTGCAATCGTGTAATACGTATCGGTCATTAGGCAACGGCGATTAAAATAATGGCTAACATAGCCAACACAACACCTGCAAGATTAATAACAGCTAATTTTTCCGAAAACAATAACCAGGCGGCAAGTGTAGCTAAGCCGATGATCGCCACATTATTAATCGGAAAAATAACCGAGCCTTCTACGCCAGAGCCTAAGGCCAGCAGCAGAAAATACACCGATCCGAAATTGGGTATGCCTAAAGCGATACCGGCTATTACATGCCGAAAAGCAAACTGAATGCGCCCAGCTACAAGCCCCACCAACAAACGAAACACGCCAATCACCGCAGCTGTACTAAAGATAACGGTAGTAAACAAAAGACTATCCTGACCCGCATTTTGGCGTTCTACATGCAAAAGTCCAATTTCTACAATACCACTACACAACCAAATCGCAAAAGGAAAAAGCCACAGCCATGCACCAACTGGATGCTCAACTGGTATTCTTTTTTCTTTGCGGATATTGGCAAAAACAATCGCTAGTAGCGCCAGCAATAGTCCTACAAATTTGAGTACCGGCAAGGATTCTTGATACAATAGAACCGCAAAAGGCACGGATAATAGCAAAGACATCCGCTGCATGATAGCCGCCAACGTAATGCCAAAATATTGTACCGTGGCAGCTGTAATATTAAAGGTAATAATAAATATTAGCCCCAATGCAAGGGCATAAGGCATCCAGGGTGCGCTCCAGTGCGCAACGCGGAAGGGGAAAGCACCAGTAACAAGCCAGCCGCAAGTAAAACAAGTAAGATAATTGAAGACAATCGCTTGAAAATTACTAATCTGAAAACGACTAAATAAATTAAAAATCAGCACAATCAACGTGGATGTGATAATCGAAAGCAGCAGGTACAACATGCGTTTGGTTCTTTTTGAAAAGGCAAAGATAAGTAATTATCAGAAGCCTTAATCAGCAAAGCAATCTGCTTTGTACTGTTAGAATTGCAGAGGGATCTGCATCGGCTGGATGAGTGCGGCAATGCGCTATTGTAGCGTTATATGGTTTTTATAGCATACGCCTTACAGCGTTCCTTTTTGGAGGGCAGAAACGGGCAAACAATTACAAATGCAGGCGATCTTTTCGTTCTAATAGAATGGCTTCACTTTCTACCCGCTCAGGATCGGGTACGCAGCAATCCACCGGACAAACGGCGGCGCATTGCGGTTCTTCATGAAAACCCACGCATTCGGTGCATTTATCGGGTACGATGTAGTAATAATCATCAGAAATTGGTTTTTGTCGGGCATCCACATCCACTTCGCTACCGTTTTCAAGCACATAGCTGCCTTTTACAATGGAACCGTCGGAAATTGCCCACTCAATTCCACCTTCGTATATTGCGTTATTCGGACATTCGGGTTCGCAAGCCCCACAGTTAATACATTCGTCCGTTATCATGATTGCCATACTCGTATGGTTGTTTTAATTATAAACTTATAATGTTGAGTAACGAAATTACCCACTTAAAGTTCGACTTGCCGACGCAAAAATAGCGTAAATGCAGCGCTTTATCAGAATATCTTGCCCAATAGTGGAGGGGCAGATTCCTTGATGAAATCTGCCCCTTTTTTGTACTTTGTATGTTAAGAACGCCAACTACATCTTAGAGTATGTTTAAAATTCGTTTTTGAAGTCGAAAATGATCAGATTTGGG
>CALMSP010000066.1 GCA_937872405.1 uncultured Saprospiraceae bacterium
GTTCCATAGATGAACATTTGCAGACCAAAGTATGAAATTTAAACATGCTCTTAGGCTTTTGGCAACGCGCAAGCAAGCACAGTGCTATGTAAGCGGAGCAGGTTGTTCAGGAAAAAGGAAACTTTTGCACAACTTCCTTCGTTTATCAAAGCGCAACCCAATAGCGACACCGTTAAAACATGGCAGAAAAAAAGCATAAATCAATAGAGGTGGTCAATCGGCGCGCCTCTTTCGAGTATTTCCTCACCGATCGGCTGGAGGCAGGTATTATGCTGCGCGGTACCGAGATCAAATCGGTGCGAAAGGGCAATGTGAACCTCTCCGATGCCTATTGCACCTTCGACGACAGCGAACTATATGTGCGCAACCTTTTTATATCGGAGTATGAAAATGGCACTTACGCCAATCATGAGCCACGCCGCACCCGCAAGTTGTTGCTGCACAGCCGCGAATTGCGCAAACTCGAACGGCGCGTCAAGGAAAAAGGCTTCACCATTGTACCGTATCGGCTCTATCTGAATGAGCGCGGCTTTATTAAATTGGAAATTGCCTTAGCGCAAGGTAAGAAATCATACGACAAGCGGGAAACCATCAAAGAGAAAGAAAACAAACGCGACTTGGATCGCCTGAAAAAGATCAAACTCTGAAAAATAAGGTAGCTCCGGTCAGTAACAACCGGAGCTTCTTCCTCATTACTTCGGGCGTTCTCTCAGCGTATGTTCAGAAACGCCTCTCAAGGCTTGTGAATGTGATCCGCCCGGAGCGGAAAATTTGTATGTAGAGAGATTGATAGCTTCTAAATCAACGCCATAAATTTAGCATTTTTTAAAATATAAAAAATTTTCACTTGTGTTTTTTTTCTGCTATCTTCCAAATTTCAGAGGATACAGGTGGAATAAACCAGCTTTTCAATAGCCAACATGAACGCAAGTTATACCATCAAACTGCCTCAATTTGAAGGCCCATTCGATCTGTTGCTATTTTTTATCGAACGTGACGAACTCGATATCCACGATATTCCTATTGCCAAAATTACCGATGATTTTTTACAATACATCCACCAGGCCGAGCGCATGAACATTGACTTAGCCAGCGAATTTGTGCTGGTGGCAGCCACCCTGTGCCGCATCAAAGCTAAAATGCTGCTACCGCGCAAGCAAGTGGATGAAGCCGGTCATGAAATTGATCCCCGCGAGGAATTGGTGCAACGCCTATTAGAATACAAACGCTACAAAAGTGTGCTGGAAGAGATTCGACAACTGGAAGAAGTACGCGCACAACGAATTAGCCGAACTTTCGCAGCACAAGAATTGACACAAATAGCCACTAAGGCACTGGTGGACAATGAGTTAGAATCTATAACTTTATTTAAATTATTGCGCACTTTCGAGCGGATGGTGCGGCGCATGGAAGACGCCAAACCACAAACGATACACGAAATCGCGCAGTTTTCTTATACCGTAGAAGCCGAGCAGGCACGCATCCTGGAGAAGGTGGATCGGGGCAAAAGAGCTGATTTTAAAGGTGTTTTTAAGGATTGCACCAATCGCATTCACGCCATCGTGATCTTCTTGGCATTATTAGAATTGCTCAATCTTGAGCAACTTAAGATAACGGTCGGGCTGGGCGCCAATAATTTTTGGATAGAAGCGGTATGATTGGAGGCTGAAAGGGCCGCGTCAATATTTAAACTTATTTTATGTTTTATAAAACCTTGAAAAACAATATATTGTAAAGAATCGGGCGCCACTTACTGCACATGCTAATAGTTGCTCACCACGCTATGCACCACAGTACGCAGTACTTCCTCGTAGTAGGCTTCATATTGGGGTAGAATATTTTTAATATCAAACAGTTTTGCTTGCTCCAGTGCATTCGCTCGAAACTGCTGCAGCACCTCGTCGTTGCTTAAAATAGTGATAGCATTTTGCGCCATTTCCTCTACGTTGCCGATCTCACTGAGGAAGCCCGTTCGCCCATGAATATTGACTTCCGGCAGCCCGCCGGCATTACTCGAAATCACCGGCACTTCGCAAGCCATCGCCTCGAGGGCCGCCAGCCCGAAACTTTCATTTTCGGAAGGCATAATGAACAGATCGGCAATAGCCAGCAGTTCTTCAATAGCATCCTGTTTGCCCAGAAATCGCACTTCATGATGCAGCCCCAGCTTCCGACATAGTTCTTCCATGTTGTGCCGTTCGGGTCCATCCCCCACCAGAATCAACTTACTGGGAATTTTGTCATACACTTTTTTGAACACTAAGATTACATCTTCTACGCGCTTTACGCGCCGGAAGTTGGAGATGTGCAGCAAAATGCGTTCGCCATTGGGGGCGATAGCTTTTTTAAAATGGTCTTTATTTGATTTTACAAAACGGTCAAAATCAATAAAATTATAAATAACCCGAATGTCCTTATTTATATTAAAATAATCGTAGGTCTGTTGCCGCAAACTTTCGGAAACCGCCGTCACGCCATCCGATTTGTTGATGGAGAAAGCGACCACCGGCGCGAAGGTATTATTATTACCAACGATCGTAATGTCGGTGCCGTGCAAGGTAGTAATGAAAGGTACGTAACGCCCTTCGGAGAGCAGAATTTTTTTGGCAACGTAAGCTACCGTGGCATGTGGGATGGCATAGTGTACATGCAGTAGGTCCAGATTTTCAAACTTAACCACATCCACCAATTTACTGGCCAGTGCGGTATCATAGGGCGGATATTCAAAGAGTGGGTATTCTTCTGCGGCTACCTCGTGAAAAAAAACATTCTCATGGAAAGTAGATAGCCTTACCGGCCGCCGGTAAGTAATGAAATGTACCTGATGACCCCGCTTGGCAAGCCCAAGCCCAAGCTCTGTAGCCAACACACCGCTACCGCCATAGGTAGGATAACATACGATGCCTATTCTCATACTGCTGTTTCAGAAAAAGATGAACTACTAAGGTGTCTTGATTGTGCAAGTATTAGAATAGGATACATCTGAGGGGGCAAATTGTTTAGAGCCGCTATCATGCTCCGCTTTGACGGGAAGCGCGCGGGCATGGTAGCGGCGTCTCTATTTAGTTCGTTTTAAGGAGCTTTTCTGTATGTACTTGATCTTTGACCAACAGGCGCACCAAGTATAATCCGGCAGGACGGCCACTCAGATCAAGCGGAATGCTAAGCTGTTGCGCCGTGCCTTGCTGTATTTGCAGTACTCGCTGCCCGCTCATATTGAACACCTGTACCTGCACTGGAGCAGCTTCCCGAAGTTCCAATTGCAACAGCGCCTGCCCCGTTGTTGGGTTGGGCATTAGTCGCACTTGATTAATCGCTAAGGGTTCGTCCGTGCTGGTCAGCGTGCCAACTACTACTGTAGCTATTTCGCGACAACCAAACCGGTCGGTCACAGTTACAGTGTAGGTTCCTGCACTCAAGCGCACAGCGGTTTTGTTGGTGCTACCATTGCTCCAAGCGTACCGGAAAGGTGCTACGCCATTGCCAGGCTCTACCGTAGCAAATCCGTCGCCTACACCGGATGCTGTTTCGCTGCGGCTTTCGGTGCTCAATGCTAAGGAAGGTGGGCATCGGATGATATTGAAATTGTCTAAGTCAACAAAATAACTACCCGCTCCCCAAGAAGCGCGGATTCGGATTTTGATTGCCTGGTTTACGAAATTGTCTAACCGGATCACCACCTGCCGCATTTCGATGGAGGGGGGGTGGTTATCCGCATTAATCGTGAAAACCGTCGTGTAGCTATTGCCACAATCCGTAGAAAGCTGTACTTGAATAGAATCGCCGGGGGTCAACACTTTGGGCATGGTTCCGTTGGCCTGCACGTTTACCATTCGATACTCGAAGGTAAGGCTATCGCCTGACATAAGCGGGCCGATAGCTGGTGATGTTACTTCCAACACTCGATTGGTGGTAGAAAGAATATCGTAGAGTACCCGACTGGGGCTACCGTGTGCTTGCTCTACCCGCGCCGAAGCTGGAGCTGTCCAACCTTGTGGTAGCCGCCCGCTTTCAAAATCCTCGGCGTATGGCGTCGGCATGGCGGTCATAAACATAACGGTTGCGGTGTCGTTGGCAACAAACAAATCTCCAGGTGCAGTAACCCACGCTTTCAGATCGTAAACGCCGGGTGCGATCGAGCTAAATGACGTATTAAAGGTGTAAGTCGCCTGAGCGCCTGGCATGATGGTCAAGGTGCCTACATTTTCTGTGACAATAGGGCTATTATTCACTTGATAAGATACATTGAACCCAGCTACACCTGATGTGCCAAAATTGCTGATGGTCAGCCGGACTCGGTCTTGCGCGTTACCACAATCACCTGTGTTGATGTTTTCTGCTTTGAGCATAGCCAGATCGCGCGCCAGCGGGGTAGCAATGAAAATATTATCAATACCCATACCTTCGCGACCAACAGAAAAATCAGACGACATCACGAATCTGATACGCACATCACTTTCGCCAGCTGTACCTTCCAGAATGTTGGAAGCCGTAGCCCAGCCGTCGAAGCCGCCCGTACCGCTCCACCAATCACGCTCGGTATTATTGTACCAATTGATGCCGGTACCCGCCCGACCCACCTTGCGCCAAGCAGCGCCACCATTGGTGCTTACTTCCACCCAGCCTTGGTCGCAGCAGGATTCAGAGTTGAAATGCAGCGAAAAAGTCAAGCGCGGGTCTTCCTGAAAATTACTAAAATCAAGACAAGGCGACAGTAAATAAGATAATTCGTTGTTGTTGTAATTGCCCGATAAATTGGTTACCCAAGCATTGCTGCCACTGGCGGCTCTATTAATAATGGTTCCTGAAGGCCGGCCAAATGCCCAGCTCGGATTTTGACTATTATCCGCAACCGTCCAGCCGCCGGTCCATCTTTCAAAATCCATGATATAAGGATTATCGGTAATGGTTGGGATGCTCGTAATTACCAAAGTAGAAGTATCGTTCTTGCGGTCGCTGTCCGCTTCCAGTTCCGTCCAAGCCTGAATGATATAAATATCGGCATTCGAAAAGTTGAACTGGGTTTCAAATTCAATAAGGGCGGAGCTATCTTTACCCAAAACCCCGGTGTAAAAACCATCTGTAGGAATCGGTACGCCTGCGTCCACTGCATTTACACTGTAGCGAAATGGGATAAGCGACTGTGGGTCGCCGCCAAAATTTTCTAATTTGATAGTGACTGTTTCTAAGCCCAAGCCGCATTGCGTAGCTGGGCTGAGTACTGCGCTAATGCCAACATCATTAGCCCAGAGTGTTTCGAATGCGAAAGGGCCTAAGCGTCGGCTGGTATCGCCGCTGGCGCAAATAGCTGAAAGATAAACGTTGTAAGCGGTCTTTTCATCTAAGTTTCGCAGCGTTGTGATCGTATCTGTGGTGATGGCAAAATTACCATTGCCAGGCTGGAATCCGGCAAGTCCATATTCCAATAAGTAGATGCTCCCGGGTTCGGCGCGCGCCCAACTTAGTGTAGCTACCCGTGCTCGCACATTGCTGATACGCACACTGGCAGGTGGCATAGCTAAGCAGGCCGGGCAAGTAACAATGGCCGTAAGGGTGATGTTGGCTATCGGGCGCGGGCCATCCGAAAAGACCAAAATACGCTCCGGGTTGTAAATAGCATAAGCGATCTCACCATCGAAGCCGCCCGACGTAAAGCGCAAGGTAACGGTGTCGCCTGTTGATACTTCCACTGGAAATGCCCGAAAGAAGCCATTATCATTCACCCCATCGAGGGTATAAATAGTTGGCACGCCATTGATGGTAACCGTCAGGAAAGCATTATTCCAACCATCGCCGAAGGTATCATACAATTCTAAGGTAAAAACACAACTTTGGGACTGCGCATTTGCCGAAAGCCCACCCAGTATGAATAAGAAAAAAAGTAAAATTCGTACTTTCATAGAATGATTTTTTGCGTTAATTCTTCGGGCATTTTTGGAGGAGCCTAAAAGAACGCTTAAAAATAACTAAAAAAACAATATTGCACTTTTTTTGCGATACCGCCCGTGCTTTTGCGGACAAGGTTTCGTCACGAAAATTACATTTTTGTGAAACATTTTTGTATCCTTGCTGTTACACCATAGTAATTTTACCCCCAAAGGTACCCGACGCATTTGGTTTAATGAATACAAGATATCGAAATCGTGGCGGTTTATTCAATAAAAGATCTGGAAAAGTTGTCAGGCATAAAAGCCCATACTATACGAATATGGGAGCAACGCTATGGTATTGTGGCCCCCCAACGCACCAAGACGAACATCCGCTATTATGATGATGAAGATCTCAAATTACTCCTGAATGTAGCGCTACTCAATAAAAATGGCATCAAAATCTCCAGAATAGCTAAGATGTCGCCTGCCGAAATTGCGGAAAAAGTATCCGCTATTTCTGAAATCAACTTCGAATATGCCACACAATTAGATGCGCTTACGATTTCTATGATTGAAATGGACGAGTACAAGTTCGACCGTATCATTTCTACCAATATCCAACAGATGGGTTTCGAGCGCACCATGCTGGAAATTATCTATCCATTTTTGGAAAAACTCAGCTTGCTGTGGCTCACGGGTTCGATCAATCCAGCGCAGGAAAATTTTATGAGTTACCTGATCCGCCGAAAAATTATTGTTGCTATTGATCAGGCGCCGCTTTCGGTGGGTAAAGATGTCCGAAAGTTTTTGATCTATTTGCCGGAAGGCGAGCATCAAGAACTCACCATGCTATTCATGCAGTACCTGATCAAATCAAGAGGCAACCACGCTATCTACATCGGTCAAGATATGTCGCTTGCTGATGTAAAGGACGCTTACGATATTCACCGCCCGGATTATATCTTTACCATGATCTCCGAAAGTTTTGGTAAAGAACCCGTACAGCGCTACATAGAAAAACTCGCCGCCGCTTTTCCTGATACTCAGTTATTATTGTCTGGTTATCAAATAGTTGCACAGCAAGTTAAGCCCTTTGGTAATGTCTCCATTTTCAAGAGTTTACAGCAAACCATGCAGCTGCTTGATGGGCTGCGCGTTCGTCAGAGTCGTAGTGGTATGATGGCTCCCAGCAACTCCTGATGCTTCCGGTTCCACGGATTTTTATTTTTTCCTATCATTATCTGACAAGTACGTGACTTTTTCGTTGGCATCTCGTCCAAATATCATATTGCAAAACATTCAAAATCTTGAAGATGCTACACGAATTGCTCCATCCCATGCAGGATTTGCTATCGCTGATGTATCCGAATTTGTGCGCCGCTTGCAGCGAACAGGCGCCACCGCGTCAAGAAGTCATTTGTCTGCGATGTCAATATAAACTGCCACGCACCAATTTCCATCAAGAAAAAGATAATCCTTTTACCGAGCGTTTCTGGGGGCGGGTACCATTGGAAAGTGGTGCCGCTTTGTACCATTTCGTGAAGGGTGGGCGCGTGCAGGATTTGATCCATCGGCTCAAATATGAGGGGCGTCGGGACATTGGTACCCAATTGGGTAAACTTTATGGGGCGCAACTACGCGAATCGCCGTGGTTCAAGGGCGTAGAATTGATTGTACCGGTTCCGTTGCATCCAGCGAAGGAGCACCGCCGGGGCTACAATCAGAGTGCGCTTATTGCTGCCGGTTTGTCAGAGACGATGGGTGTACCCTGGCTACGTCAGGGGTTGATTCGGGCAGCATTTACCGAAACCCAAACCCGTAAATCCCGAACCGAGCGTATAGCAAATGTGGCGCGCGTTTTCCAAATTGGCAATGCTGCCAAGCTGCTTGGTAAGCATATCTTGTTGGTGGATGATGTAATGACGACTGGCGCTACACTCGATGCCTGTGCAGAAGCTATACTAGAATTGCCCGGTACGCGACTTAGTATGGCGACCTTAGCTATTGCTGATGCCTGATACGATTTTTTAATTTTATAAAATATTGATAAACAAAGTGTTATCAACAATTCAACACATTACCTTCGGTTGAAAATGGTCTAAGAAAACGGCCAAACCCCCAAAGTGTCATATACAAAGCGCGCCAGAAAATTTATTCCTGACGCGCTTTTCCAGACAAAGATGCGCTAACGAATTAGCGCAGCAGGGTTACATCACCCCGATAGATCAGGCGTATATTGTCAATAAATTCTACTTCAATAATATACACATAGACGCCGGGATTAGCCAGTTTGTTATTCAAACGCCCATCCCATAGGCGCACGCCGTTGCATTCGGGTTGCAGTGTTTCCCGCGAGAACATCAGATTGCCCCAGCGATCAAAAATACGTGCCGATGCAATGCCTCGCACACCGTTGCAAGTGAAAATGCGGAAGTCATCATTCGGACCATCGCCATTGGGCGAGAACGCATTGGGGATATATACGTTGCGGTTATAATCCACTTCTACCATTACCATGCCCTGACCTTTGCAGCCATTTACATCCGTCACTACGAGCGTGTATTTATTTGATTGTAAAGGTTTTACAAATGGACTTTCAACATTAGGAGCCGATAGCGCCGTATTAGGCGACCAAGCGAAAGAAGCTATTCCTAAAGAAGAGATCACAATGGGCAGCAATTGTGTGGAATCGCCAAGTTCTACTTCAACGACTGCGGGATCGAAGATGACTTCAATCGGTGCAGGTTGATTGACCGTTAAGGTTTGTTCTAAACGGCATCCGGCAGGGTCTTCAATCGTTACTACAATCGCTCCGGCAAACACAGACGTTGGCTGATTGACGGCAAAACGCACGCCGCTGTTGTTGATTTGATAGGTATAATCAAACAAATTAGACCCTACGCCGCCAAACACGGTATCAATAACCAATAGGGTACTCTCGCCGAAGCACCGTGGGTCTGCAGGCTGTCGGATATTAGCGACAATAGGTTGTGGCTCTAAAATGGTGTAGGAAAGTGTATCCGTGCACCCTTTTACATCTGTGATGGTCACGCTATACGTGCCAGGGGCCAGCATCCGCGCAATGGAAGCATTGGCAGGTGCCGCATTATTTGACCAAGTGAAAGGCGCGGGCCCTACTGGGTTGATATTGGCATTGGCATTAAATACGACTGATATCCGACCGTCGTTATCACCGCTACAACTCACAGAAGGCGTTGTATTAGCCACATCAATGGTTAACTGTAACTCATCGGGTTCGGTGAGTTGCACTAATTGAGTCTTAGCGCATCCATTGGCATCTGTGATGATAGCATTATAGACCCCAGCCGTAAGATTGGTAAGTGCCCCCGTTGTTTCGGTGCGCCCTTGCCATTGGAAAGTGAAGCCAGGCGTCCCACCGGAAGGTGTCAGCGTGATAGCTCCATCCGACAAGCCATTGCAACTCACAGGTACAGCATCCACTTGAATCAAGATAACCGGCGGCGACGGGATATTTACGGTATCAATGCCAAAACAGTTATTGGCATCAGTAGCTACAACTACTTGATTTCCAGCACATAATTGCGTTGCTAAAGAGTTGGCTACACCCGTTTGCACCTCCCCTGATTGCCAACTGTAAGTAAACAAAGCGGTGGTGCCATTGCTGTATTGAGCGGATGCGCGCGCACTGCCATCGCAGGTGTTTTCGGCACAACTGGTACCGACAATATCCGAAAACATAATTTCAATGGCCGGCGGGTCAGTCACCGTAGCGCTAATGGTGGCAGGTGTACAGTTATTGGCATCTACCACCGTCACCTGATAAGTACCCGCTTTCAATTGTCCATATACATTTGCTGTAAGCGTGTCATTCTGTGGCGTATTTGCCCAGATATATCGGTAGGGTGCCGTGCCGCCGCTTGCAAAAACGGTCAACCGTCCATTATCAAAACCAACGCAGGTTGGCGATATAGCTACAATACTATCAATTTGCACCGGATCGGGTGAAGTAATTTGGGCTTGAGCCGTATTGGTACAGCCATCGCTGGCGGTTACGGTCACGATATAAGTGCCTGGGCTTAGGCCGCTGATCGTCTGTCCACTGGCACCGTTACTCCACTGATAGCTGGTAATTGTTGTGCCCGATACCGGTATGGCGGAGGCCGTTAGCGTACCATCGGTACTATTGGGGCAGCTCACAGCATCATCGGCGAGGGGCTGTAAGGTTGGTGGCGTGGGCGCAGAGATTGTAATATCTAAAGGTAACGAACAGCCATTGCCGTCGGTCACTTCTATGGTGTAATCACCAGCCCGTAGGTTAACAGCTATCGAATCTGTTTGATTTTGTGGGTCATTCCATCGGTAAGCATAAGGCAGTACACCACCGGTGACGGTCACGCTTGCTCGTCCATCATTGCCAACCACACAGGTTTCATTTTGCAGATCAGCTAAAACAATTGCTAATGGTGGCGGCTCATTGATCAAAAACGTATCCACTACTCGGCAGCCTTGTGGGTCGCTATCACTCATGGTGAGAATAAAAGTACCCGCGCCAAGCCCGTTGAGTTCGCTGGTGTTGTTGGTATTGTTAGGTGCGGGCAGGTTCGGTCCAGTCCAGTTAAATGTATAAGGTAGCGCCTCCGAGTTGGCGGGGATCGTACTTCCACGCACACTGATGCGCCCGTCGCTATCACCATGGCAAGTTACATTTTCTAAGGCTAAGCGCTGTATCGAAAGGGTTTTTACGGCGCCCACATTGTAGGTTTCAATCACTTCGCAGTTGTTATCATCCGTAAGGGTGACCGTATATTGCCCAGGGTTCAGATTGTCAAATCTGGATACGCTGGCGATCACGGGCCCGGCTACATGGCTCCACTGGAAGGTATAATTGCCGGATGCGCTGCGCCCGCCCGATGCCGTTACCACAACAGATCCATTCTCCGAGCCAGAGCAAGTGGCATTGGTGATTACTTCGGTAGCCAATAAGCGTGGTGGCTGCGACAGGTTAAGACTTGCAGGCGGGTAATTACACCCTTTTGCGTCGGTAATCGTTACAGAGTAGGGCCCAAATGGCAATCCGTTAAGTTGGGAAGTGTTGCTGGGCGTTGCTACATTCCAAACAAATGTGAAGCGGTTCTCCGGATTACTGAGTTCTACGCCTTCTTCGTCCACAACCGCGCGCACGGAGCCATCGTTGGCGCCAAAGCACCTCGGCGGCGTGGGTACCAGCGATAATCCTATCAGCGGTGCCCGAAATACTTCAATCGTGTCTGTTACTGTATTAACAGGGGTTTCCGAATCGCGCGCGGTGATTTCGTAGCGGCCAGCCGCGAGATTTTCTACCCGGAAAGCAACACCAGCATTGTTGATCGTAAAAGGACCATTCACTGGCCCCGCAGGCGTAATGGCTCGCCAAGTAAAGGAATAGGGGGGCGTACCGCCGAACATGGTCAGTGAAAAAGCGCCATCTGTACTGCCTGGGCAGCTTACGCTATCCTGCACCAATAAAGGAATTAACGTGTTGGACGTTAATGCGATGATTCCATTACGACCAATAAAGCCTACTTCTTCGGTATTGCCATTTACGATTTCAATATTTGTGGGTTCATTGACAAACCGCAGCAAACTTCGGCTGCCTAAGGGCCCTACGGCCCGGAAACAGATTTCAAAAATGCGTGAACTATCAGGCCGTGTAATGCCCATTAGGTTTAGCCAAGACATTGTAAGTTGCCCATTGAGCGGTATTGGATTGAAGCTGCCACCGTCCAAATCTGGTAGATTGAATGCGCCCACATTGAGAAATTGTAATACCGATGGATCCCACTGGATGGACAATTGAATGGATTGTATATTGTTAAAATTTTCCACCGTCACCGGCACGCAGATATTTTCACCTGGCAGGGTAGTTGCGGCAGGCAGCGAAAAGGTCACCGCCGTACAACTATTCATAGCCACTTCAAAACTCGTGCTGCAGCTTTTTCCATCGCGTACCGTCACTGTGTACACCCCTGATTGCGGCACAAAAAATTCTACTTCATCGCCATTGCGCGGCGCAGTGCCGATGCGGCCTTTCACTGCAGGATTGGAATTGAGCGTAATATCTATCTGATAACGGCGCAAGGGATCAAACTCTGGTAAGCCGCCCCGCACTCGAAAAGTACCCATACACCCCGATGCACTTGCATTGGGATTGATGTCCGTTGCTTGAATAGCATTCAGATACACCACCGCAAAAGCGGCATTGGTACTGACACTAACGCAAGGACCAGCCGGGCTACCTTCATATTCCGCATTATTGCCATTCAATCGGTCGTATGTAATAGGCGCAAACCACCACAACCTCGGGTTGCCATTGTTGAATGCCATTTGCAAAAAACCATCATTCACGAACGTGATGTCGCCTTGTAAGTTTTGACCAGGCGCTACATAAAATAGGCCACTGGGCGGCGGCGGTGTATTGACCTGGCAAGGGTCGGCGCGTACGGCCGCAGCGGTTGGGCCCATCACGGTAGGGCGGCAGGCATAAAAGCCATAGCCCACGCCAGCAGGTGTAGCTGGTATCGGATCACCATTCAAAACGGCATCTCGGTTGTGAATAATATCCAACTCATCGCCGAAGCACAAAAAAATTGTATCGGGCGTCACATCATTGCTTTGACCACGGTGCGCTCCGAAGCGAATCGTTCCAGCATTATTATTGGGGCAAAGCGTCTTAGCCAACTCTGGGCTGCCCAGTTTACCTTGTATGTTGATTTCCATTGGCCGCTGTGCGTGTACCGCCACCGCAAGCAGCAATAAGGCAATCGGGATAATATGTCTCACCATGTTCTAATGGATTAAATAATTGATTATTGAAAGATCATTAGGTAGATTATTGAAAATCAATACCTTACAGTTATAAGGAGTTGTAAATGGTTTTCATACCAAACGTTCCTGTTTATTTTGGACTTCAGGTTGCTTGCCGTATTTAGGGGCTTGCCAGGACGTGCAAAAATAACAAAGAAACGCAGATTGCCAATAAGTAACCCAGGCTTACGGGTAAACAACGTCGGAAGACCATTTAAAAGTACGGGATTCTCTTTTTTAATATTGTCAAAAAAGAGGCTTTCTCTTCAAATTAGCTGATTTTAAAGGGGTTTCAGGCTATGGAAAATTGCTATGCGCAGGTGCTTTGAGTGGCTAATCTTTCAAATGATACTTTATTAAAATTTCTATATCAACCATTCAAGATTTCAATATTTCATCATGCCTCTTCACACAAATATTTGATTACAAGAATTTTACCCATTAAAAATAACAAGCCTTTAAAATAATTCCTGTTCTAAAAATAGGGCAATGGGTCAAATCAATTATTTTACAATCTATATTTTGCAATCTCGTAAAGATTTACAAAATTTTATCCCATCTTATGCCTCATCAAATTCGCGTTCCTTTTATAAAAACCTGTTCGATCCAAGGGCTGCCAAAGGAATAAGGCAAAAATGCTACGCTGGGAGCCGGTCGGGTAATAAAAAAATTGGCCCATTTGCCTGGACTAATGCTACCGTGCGTTGCCTCCAGTTCCATCGCGCGCGCGCCATTGAGCGTAGCGGCATGAATGGCTTCTTCGGGCGTCAGGCGCAGGCGAATACATGCTAAAGACAATACAAATGGCATATTGCCGGAAGGCGAAGTGCCAGGGTTGTAATCGGTGGCTAAGGCTATAGGTAGCCCGGCTTCCAGCAGGCGACGGGCAGGCGGCAGGTGCGGATCGTTGAGAAAAAAAGGCGCGTTGGGCAGCAGCGTTGGCATGGTATCGCTATTGCGAAGGCAGTCAATTTCGGCATCCGTAAGCACTTCGAGATGATCAACCGATAGCGCGCCATGCCGTACCGCCAACTCGATGCCCCCCATCGTATGGAATTGGTTGGTATGAATCTTAGCCCGCAGGCCGTAGCGAGCACCGGCTGCTATAATTTGCTCCGTTTCTGATACGCTGAAGAAATTTTTTTCACAAAAAGCATCTATGTAATCGGCAAGCCCTTCGTCGGCAATGCGCGGTAGCATCTCCTTGATAATCAGGTCAATATAGCCTTGTCGGTTATCTTTGTACGCCATCGGTAGCGCATGAGCACCCAGAAAAGTAGCCTTAATCGTGATGCTCGATTGTTCGCGTAGGCGACGAATAACGCGCAGCATTTTCAACTCGCCATCAAGGCTAAGGCCGTAGCCGCTCTTGATTTCTACGGCGCCGGTGCCCATTCGTTGTATATCGAGCAGCCGCGCTTGTGCTTGCTCCAGCAGGGCTTCCTCTGGCGTTGCTTGCAGGCGTTGGGCAGAATGCAAGATGCCGCCGCCGCGTTGGGCAATCTCCTCGTAGCTCAGCCCTTTGATGCGATCCACAAATTCGCCTTCCCGACTTCCGGCATACACCAAATGCGTGTGCGAATCGCACCAGCACGGTAGAATCAGCCGGTCGCTGACATCTATTTCCCGGTCGGCACGCAATGGGCAATCCGACATATTGCCAAAGCTATGAATGCGTTCGTTTTCTATCAATAACCAAGCGTTATCCAAGGTAGGTAGCACGGCCATATCCACGCCGCGCACCAACGGCTTTGGGGTGGTTTCGGCGAGCACCAATGTCTTGATATGTTTGAATAACAGACGCATAGTGATACATTTCGGCGAATTATTTTATTACTTTTACAAAACAGCACATTTGTTTTGATTGTATAAATTATTGATTTTTAGAACTTAACAAGCAATATTCAATACCAAACTGTTATGTCATCCAAGGTCTTTCTTTTCAAATTCGGTACTTGTACCTCTGGCACCGGATACCCCACTGGAATGAGTAGGAAAGGTTTTTCATGCTCGGGTCGCTGGAGCACCTTTTGCAAAAAATTCATCGGGCTGGGGGTATGCGTGAGCGCCACCAATCCTGCATAATGAATCGCTGTTAGCAACAGCCCGCAGGCAAGCCCAACGGATTCGTTGACATAGTAGCATTTGTGCTTTTCGCCGTTTATGATGTCGTAGCTTTTTTTAAATACAACAATCAGGTACGGCGCAATTTCTAAAAAAGGCTTGTGCTCATCCGTGCCCAAGGGCGCCAAATCTTGCAACCACGCTTCGCCCATACGCCCGTGGTAATTGATGAATTCTTCCTGCTCGGCGGCTTCTCGAATCTGCCTTTTCACATCAGGGTCCGCAACAATACAGAACGTCCAAGGCTGTTTGTGTGCACCAGAAGGTGCCGTAGAGGCAGTCAGCACAATCTGTTCAATAAGTTCGCGCGGCACAGGGCGGTCAGAAAATTCGCGCACAGTACGCCTTTGGTTCATCAAATCATAAAAATCGCGGCTGCGCTGGAGCATATCAGCCTCCGCAAAATGCAGCGGTTCATATGTAATAAAACCCGATTCTTGTTGCATCATAATATGAACGATTAATTATTTATCATTTATATTTTCCGTACAAAACACTGAAAATCAAACATTTAATTTGGTTAAAATTATTTTAATCCCATCACAACCGCTTAATAAAAATATAACCTTGGTCACCCATCACCTATCACCCACCACCTATCACCCATCACCCAAAAAAACAATCTCCTTCGTTGCAAAAGTTTCAGTAGTGCCCCCAGCATGTTGGATGACCAACCGCCCTGTTGGTTCTACGTGGCTAATGCGAGCAGCAAATACCTCCTGCCCAATCTGTCGCCGAAAATGACGCACTTCCCCCAATCCAAAAAGATGTTGCGTATATTCTTCCAATAAAAAATGTAAGTTTTTAGAATTTTTTAACTGAAAATAGCGTTGTTCGAGCGCCTGACAAAGTGAGTTGAGCAATTCGTACAGATCGAATACCCGCATGGTTTCTAAGGCCAGCGAAGTAGCGTGAGGTGCCTGCGCCGAAAAAACCGTTTGATTCACATTGACCCCCATGCCTACAATGCTCGATTGCAGGGTCTGCCCGCTAAGCGTATTTTGGATCAAAATGCCTGCAATTTTGCGATTCTGTATGTAAATATCGTTGGGCCACTTGATTTTAACGGTTTTTTCGGCATATCTTGCAATAAAGTCGCGAAGGGCTAAGGACACGCACGTATTGAGCGCAAACTGCTTGGCTGCGGAGAGCCACTGTGGGTAGAGCACTACACTAAAGGACAGATTTTGCAAGGGTTCGCTCTCCCAAGCACTGCCAAGTTGTCCTTTACCCGCGTACTGATGAAAGGTAGAAATGACAGTTCCTTCAGTTGGTGCGTTTTTTGAGAGTAATCCAGCAGCGTAGGCATTGGTAGAATCCAACTGAGGAAAGTCTAAAAAAACCTTTCCAATAAAAAGCGTGTTTTTAATGTGCATTTAAAAAAAATTGGTATTTTTATTAACGGAAGCGGTTTTGCCCGCCCTTTTTCATCCGCATATTTGCAAAACTAATAAAATCTGAATTTGAATTCTCAATTAAAAATCAAAGCGCAGCAACTGACTGCCGAAGCGTTGAACGACCTGATCATTGACAGCATCCAGGACATCAAAGGCAAAAATATTCTCTTGCTCGATCTGCGTCATTTGGAGGATGCGCCCGCTGATTTCTTCATCATTTGCGAAGGGGAATCGAATACACAAGTGAAAGCGATTTCCAACAATATCTATCGCCGATTGAAAGAAGACGCGCGCACAGCACCCTTGCACATCGAAGGGCAGAGCAACGCCCGCTGGATTTGCATGGACTATTTTTCGGTGGCAGTGCATATTTTTTACAAAGAAGCCCGTACTTTTTATGAGTTGGAAGACCTTTGGAGCGACGCTATTTTCACAGAATATGAAAATATATAAAGATTTTGATGCCATTTGTTAAGAATTCGGCAACGAAAAGCCTTCTGCTGCGTTCTTATCGGAAGTGAGCTTATACATGTGAATCCGTAAAAGCGTATTTTTTAAATGGATAATAACAACAACAAAGATAATAAGCCGAACGGCGCGCGTTTTAATACCTTTTGGATATATGGTATTATTGCGCTGCTGCTTATTGCGGTGAATATCTACAGCCTGAAGGACGCCAAAAAGGAGCAAATCGCTATGAACCGGCTGGAGCAAATGCTCATTGACCGAGATGTAGATCGCATTGAGGTGGTGAATCGGGCTGTGGCACACATTTATATTAAGAATGAAAAACTTGATGACCCCAAGTATGCGGATGCGGCCAAAAGCAATCTCAGCGGTGGTCGCTACCATTATTGGATGGAGATTGGTTCGGTGGATGCTTTCTACAAATTCGTAGAGGAAGCGCAAGTCCGCGCCGGGCTGCCGCGCAATGAATTGGTAAGCCCTATTGCCGAAACTCGCAACGAATGGTACAAACAGCTCTTGGGCTGGATAATTCCTTTCGCTTTCATTATCCTCATTTGGGTATTCATTATGCGACGTATTGGTGGCGGCGCCGGCGGTCCAGGGGCACAGATTTTCAATATTGGCAAATCAAAAGCAACGCTTTTTGATCAAAATGCAAAAGTGAATGTGACGTTTCAGGATGTAGCTGGGCTGGACGAAGCCAAAGAAGAGGTTATGGAAGTCGTGGATTTTCTAAAAAATCCGAAAAAATACACCGCGCTGGGTGGCAAAATTCCGAAAGGAGTACTACTCGTAGGCCCTCCGGGCACTGGTAAAACCCTCTTGGCAAAGGCCGTGGCTGGCGAAGCGGGTGTGCCGTTCTTCTCTATTTCTGGGTCAGATTTTGTGGAAATGTTTGTAGGCGTAGGCGCTTCGCGGGTACGTGATCTTTTCAAACAGGCACGGGAAAAGGCGCCTTGTATTGTATTTATTGACGAAATTGATGCCATCGGCCGCGCTCGTGGTCGCGCCAGTATGCAAGGTGGCAATGACGAACGCGAAAATACCCTCAACCAACTACTGGTAGAGATGGATGGCTTCAGCACAGATAAAGGCGTGATTCTGATGGCGGCTACCAATCGCCCAGATGTACTCGACAGTGCGCTGCTGCGACCGGGGCGTTTTGATCGCCAGATTGGTATTGACCGACCTGACCTCAAGGGCCGCGAAGCCATTTTTAGCGTGCATTTAAAAAATATCAAAAAAGCGCCAGATGTCACCGCGTTTGCCTTGTCAGAAATGACGCCAGGCTTCGCCGGAGCGGATATCGCCAATGTATGCAATGAAGCAGCCCTCATTGCTGCTCGTCGCAACAAGAAAATGGTGGATATGGATGATTTTAACTCCGCGCTCGACCGAGTAATTGGTGGCTTGGAAAAGAAAAATAAACTGATTTCACCTGACGAGAAACAGATCATAGCTTATCACGAAGCCGGACATGCGGTGTGCGGCTGGTACCTCGAACATGCGACACCTTTAGTAAAAGTAACCATTGTACCTCGCGGCATTGGCACGCTGGGCTATGCACAATATCTGCCAAAAGAGGAGTACATCACTCGTACCGAACAACTGCTCGACCGAATGTGCATGACTTTCGGAGGGCGTGCTGCCGAACAGATCGTGTTTGGTAAGATTTCGACAGGTGCGCAAAGCGACTTAGACCAGGTGACCAAAATGGCCTACAGCATGATCACGGTGTTTGGTATGAATGAAAAAGTAGGGCAAGTGTCGTTCTACGGTATGTCGCAAGACCAGTTCATGCAGCGGCCCTATTCGGATGAAACGGCTACTCTGATTGATGAGGAAGTACGTAAATTGCTCGACAGTCAATATCAACGGGCACAGCAATTGCTAAGAGAACGCCGAAAAGAACTGGAAATCCTCGCGGATGCCCTATTGGAGAAAGAGGTACTGCATAAATCGGATATTGAACGGATGATTGGCCCTACGCCTTTCCCGCAGCGCGAGCAACATCCGCAGCCTTCTTCTGCACATCAGCAGAATGGGCAACCGGAAGAAGACGCCGCAGCGGAAACGGAAGAAATTCAAGAAGAAGAAATAAAAAGCTGACAACCAATACTTTTTAGTTTAAATAAAACTTCGAAATGATGATGTGCTTGCCAATTTGGGTGCATCATCATTTTTTTATTTGAACCTTTTTTAAAATAGGATAACTAAATACGGCTGTGAGAATAATGATCACTCCCCAATAAAAATGGCTGGTAAGCTGCTCATGATCTTTCAAGATCAACCAAGCGAGTGCAATGCCGTACACTGGCTCCAGATTGACTGTAAGGTTGGCCGCAAAAGCAGACAATTGCCTTAGGGCACGCAAAGCCAATACGTAAGCCAAAGTAGTACACAATAACGCCAGTATTAGTAAATATATCCAATCGAGTATAGATGGTATGATTCGTACCGGCGCGTCAGAAAATGCAAAATAAGCTGGCAATACCAAGCTCAGGAAGATCGCCGCGCTACCCAGTTCTAAAAAAGTAATTTCAAAAGCATTCCGATCGCCCATCACTTTTTTGTTCAACGTGGCAAACAATGCCGCCAACAGCGCAGCGCCCAGCCCTACCCACAGCCCAGTGAGCAGTGACAATTCCGTGCCATTCACTATCAGCACCATGCCTGGAATAATGAGTAATCCCAACCCGACTTCAACCCATTTTATTCGCTGACGCATAATGAGGGGTTCGAGAATAGACGTAAAAAACGACGTGGTGGCCATAGCAACCAATGCAATAGAGGCATTCGACAATTTGATGGCGCCATAAAATGCCAGCCAGTGCATACCAACCAGTACGCCTATACCCAAAAACTGCCACAACAATCGCCGGGGAAGCGTTCGAAACATACGCCCTACACGAATAAACAGCAGTAAACTCAGACTGGTCAGCCACACACGCCACCAGACCAACGCCAGCGCTGATAAAGAAATCAGATCACCCAAAATAGCTGTGAAGCCAAACAAAAAAACAGCAATGTGCAACTCTATGTAAGCCCGTAAGGTCGAATTCATATGCTTCTTTGTACCCTGTTATAACGCTGAAATATAGCTGCCAAAGCGCTTCTTCAACGCGCTGTAAATTGCATAAGATTTATGGAATCCCATTATAAAATCAACCATTTTTTAAATAGCATTATTCGCATTTTTTATAAAAACTTGCTCGCTGCATCCGGAAGCAGTAAGTATTTCTTTGCCGGCAACCGGAGCGTGTTTAACAAAATTTAAACTTTTATTACTTTCCAGTGTTAAATTATGGCTCAATCATATACACACTCATGTCACTTGCTTATACAGAAACAGAGGCATTAGTGCAAATGGTAGCCAATACGGGCGATAATTTGTACGATCTTTCTAACAGACAACCAGTAATGCTTGTTTTTCTGCGTCACTTCGGTTGTACCTTCTGTCGGGAAGCACTGGCGGATATTGCCAATAAAAGAGTTTCCATTGAGAATACCGGCACCCGTATTGTATTTGTACACATGGCCGAGCACGAGTTGGCGGAACGCTATTTTGATCGTTATGGCTTAGAAGGCGCAATGCATATCAGTGACCCAGCGTGTAAGTTTTATGCAGCTTTTGGGCTGGTAAAAGGCAGCCTTACCCAACTGTTTGGGCTACACTCCTTCATTCGGGGCTTCCAGTCAAGCATTGTAGAAGGGCACGGCTTGGGCCCCATGCTTGGTGATGGTTTTCAGATGCCGGGCGTGTTTGTATTGCATGAAGGAGCGGTGCGGGAAAGTTTTATCCATAAACTTGCTTCGGATCGCCCGGATTATGTAAATTTGGCAAAGTGTTGCTTACTCGAAACTTGAGCGCTTTTCCTATAGATTACATATATGTTTTCCCAACAAATAGACACAATATTCCTGCTCGTGCCTTGAACTTTATTCAAGGCATTTTTATTTTAATACTATTGGAGGCAACTTGCTCCTTCGCAAACTTCTATTGATATGATCGGATGGAAATTTTCAGACTATGTCCCCGGCATGGAGGGGCAGGCCCCTTTTGACCGGCTGTTCAAGGTATTCCAAGAATTGCTGCTTTATACCTCCGGGGAGGTGTCGGAGGCGCTGTCATGGCTCACCGAGTTAGATAAAGAATATAAGCTAACCGATGACGACTACGGCATGGCGGACTTCATCCGTGACCTAATTGACAAGGGCTACATCCGCATGGATGAAGGGCAGGCGCCAGGCTTCGTACCCTCCTCAAAATTGGAAATCGCATTGCGCCGGCGCGCACTGGAAGATGTATTCGGGCAGTTAAAAAAGTCGAAACGGGGCAATCATAATACTCGGCAAGGTGGCCGCGGCGACGAAGTAACCTCCGATTTTCGCCCTTTTGAATTTGGTGACCCCCTCGACAACCTCGCCGTGTCGGAATCCTTACGCAACGCACAGATCAACCACGGTATTGATGATTTTCAACTGGCTCAAGAAGACCTCGAAGTGTATGAAACGCTTTACCAAAGCCAAATGAGTACCGTATTGATGATTGACATCTCGCATTCGATGATCCTGTATGGCGAAGACCGCATCACCCCCGCGAAGAAGGTGGCAATGGCGCTATCAGAACTCATCACCACCCGCTATCCAAAAGATACACTGGATGTAATTGTGTTTGGCAACGATGCGTGGCAGATTGAAATCAAAGATTTACCATACTTGGAAGTGGGTCCTTACCATACCAATACGGTGGCCGGCCTCGAGTTGGCTATGAATATTCTGCGCCGTCGCAAAAATCCGAACAAGCAAATTTTTATGATTACCGACGGCAAGCCAACTTGCATTAAAAAAGGTAAAAAATACTACCAAAACAGCTTTGGGCTGGATCGCAAAATTGTGAGCCGCACTTTGAGCCTGGCTGCTCAGTGTCGCAAATTGCAAATACCCGTCACCACCTTCATGATTGCGCGCGACCCGTATTTGGTCAATTTTGTAGATCAATTTACCCGCGCCAACAATGGCAAGGCATTCTACAGTAGCCTACAGGGTTTGGGTGATTTTATTTTCATGGATTACAAAAACAACAAAGCGCGCCGCAATCGCTAAGCAAGTACCGATTTTCCAATGTTTTCCAACAATTTATCGGCGTAGGGCAGCGTTGATACGTTCAAAGGAAAACAACATCATGGTGAAATTCATTTTTCCGATACTGCTGCTCCTGCTGAGCACTGCCGGTTATGCCCAAAAAAAGCAAGTAGCAGCACTGAGCGCCGATGCGCAGCAAGAATTAAAAATATGGGAAGATACCTTAGCCGTACTGGGCTATGCTGTTGTGAATGATTCACTGCCGGACTATCGTTTTGCAGCTTGCCACAAGCTCATTCCTACCTTGGTCAAGGCTTTAAAAATCGAAAACTCCTTCCAGTATCCTTTCGAGCGCCTGAGGTCTATTTCTATTCAATACCCGCAGGATAGCTCGTTTCGCATTTTCACTTGGCAATTGTATGTGGACAAAGACGAGTACCGTTACTACGGTGCTATTCAGATGAATTCGCCGGAACTAAAGCTCTTCCCACTATCAGATCGGGCAGCTACCGTGAGCAACATTGAGCAGGAAGTGCTGACGCCGGAGCGCTGGTTTGGCTCGGTATATTACAACCTTAAAGAATGCAAAAACGCGCAGGGTAAGTATTACCTGCTTTTCGGATTTAATGGGTATAGTTTTTTTCACAAGCGTAAAGTGGTAGATGTATTGCATTTTAAAGATGGCAAACCACTATTTGGTGCCCCAGTATTCCTAAAAGAGGAAAAAGGCTACCCCACGCAGAGCAAAAAGCGACTGCTGTTGGAATATTCGGTGGCAGCCAGTGTGCGTTTGAATTATGACCCAGCATTGGAGTTATTAGTCTTTGATCATCTGATTGCGATGGAAGGCCAATACGGCGAAGGCATGACGATGGTGCCGGACGGAAGCTACGAAGCCTACAAATACGAAAAAGGCCTTTGGAAATACATACCCAAGCTACATACGGAAATCATGGATGAGGCGCCTCGGCCGCAACCCATACTCGACCAGCGCGAAAAGAATATTTTTGGTAAAAGCGGCGGCAAATGACTTGCGTAATAGCCATGCCTTCTTTATAATAGCTGAACACAAAGGTCTAAGTCAATAGCAATTTCGTTGGCTACCTTGATTAGTCCCATCATCGGGCGGGGCGGGCGGATACCGTAATCCGTAAGTAGTAATTTTTTATTACCCTTGAATCGGTACTCGCGCTCCGTTGCTTGCATAGCCTGCACAAGGAGCGTTTCCTTACGGCTCACCCCAGCAATGGTGATTTGCGCGGTCGCATTCATAGTTGCCCAATCGCCATTGGGGGTCAGGCGCGTATCGCAGGACTGCCGCACTTCCAGCAATTCAATAAAAATATGCGGGTACTCATTGGCTTTGAGCGCCTCGTACATGTCATTATTCATAGCCTTATTGCCGCAGTGCAATTTTTTGGACTGTACCTGCAGAATAGCTTTTGAAAATCGAATCCGATCACCGATCTTTATAATGCTGGACTCTGCCTTGGGAAAAGATTCTGTGCAGTGGCAAGTAAAATCCGTTACATTACTAGTGCCCTCAATACGAAGCGAGCTACCCTGCATGATTTGAAACGCTACCGTGCGGCTCGTGCTGGCGGGCAACAGCAGCAAAGCTGGTAGCAACAAGACGAACGCCGAGAGAAAAGGTACTTGAGTGGGAACGGATAGCTTGTTCATCAGGAAACGTATTTTAGATAAGCCGTGCCCGGCATGGAAAACCCGACACGGCTCAGCGATTTTTAACCTTATTTTTAGAATCCTAATACCGCTTCAATCATAAACCCATTGAATTTACCTTCCGAACGAATATCCGTTCTTGGAAAATCCTTATAGTCCTGATTGATATAAGCGCCTTTTAGTAGCAAATTTTTGGTAGCGAACCACCCTGCGGCCACTTCATAGCGGTTTACAGTTAAATCGGCAGCTTGCTGTCCGTCGCGGATGCGAGCGTCAAGCGCGCCCGTGACCGTATTGTAGCGCCCACCAATGAACACTTGCTCATTCTTGAAGAAACGATAAACGCCTTCCACGCTCATTTGGCTAACCTCTCTTTTGTCTGGTTTCGTTTGTCCTTCCCGACGAGGATCACCATTGGCATAGCCTTGCGTTTGTTCGTAAGTGGCAAACACTTCCAGCCCTTTGAATTTTAGGAAAGGATTGATCTGCCAAGATATAACATTGTTGGTCAAACCCGGATTAATGCGCCCCGACGTAAAACGGTTAGCCGTTGTACTGGCAGTAACTGCGCCCCCCGATAGGAAAGATTGCGGCTCCATGGCAAAATAGAAACGTGAACCAGTGCGGTCGCCACCGTACAGGGTGTTGCGCGGCGTTTCGTTATTCATGTACATCGAGCCAGACAGACGCAGGCGGAAGTCATCGCCCAGTTGTTTGTCGTATGCCAATTTTGTATAAATAGATGGGCTTTTTTTCTGATTCGGGCCATAGTCTCGTACATCGCCATTGATCAAGCCACCGGTCAAACCTACCATCAGCATCAGGTCGTTGGTCGGAAATACATACACTTCGCCACCGATTTCGGTCGTAAAGGCATCCATGATGTAATTGCCCACGAAGGGATTGTAAATCGCGTTGCCATTATCCGTGCGGCGGAACTGCTGGTCGCCATAGTTTACTTGAAAATGTCCGATTTTCACGCGCAGGTACTTGCTAAACCAGTCGGGGTTGCCAAACATTGGCAGCTTGTCCACTTGTACGTAGCCACCTTTCACCCAAAATTCGGGGTGGTGACGCGACGACATATAATTTTCCAGCGATAGACGAATACCGTCTTCTAATTGCACGTCGAGGTTCAGGTTGGCGGTTGCCAAATTAAAGCCATTGCCCAGCGGGTAGAGCTGGTTCAGGTTCGTTTTGCCATCGGGCGCGAGCAGTTCGGCTGCGTTGTTTTCGTGGCTCAGCGCTTGGTATTGTTGGGTAAAAGCGCCGCCAATGCGCACTTTTACACCATCAAATTCTACAGTGTCGGCCTTGGTCGGCTCAAATACGTTCACGCCTTGCTGATTCCATTGGCGAAAGTATTGAATAGCAGGTTGTTGTGCCATAACCAGGTTAGCGAAGGCGACAAACGATACGATTGCCATTGCCTTATAGGCTTGATGAAAGCATTTCATACACATTATTTTTTTAAAATGGTGAGTGAATATTTTTATAAATTTTATTTACCTGTTGTTCGGTTATTACTAACCGTAGGTGTCATTTTTACCGAAAAACCGATGGTGACTTCATTGCCCGTTTTCATGGTGCCCATCAAGGCAGTAGGCGGATCAATGCCGTATTCGGTCATTAGAATGCTGCGCGAACCCTCAAATTGTAAGCTACCATCTTGCAGCACTTTGCCTTTTACATCCATGCTGATCGTTCTGGTCACGCCGGCTACAGTCAGGCTACCGCTCGTTTTGATTTTGTAGTCATTACCGCTTTTTTCTAAGGCGCTTACACTGCCAAGTTTGTAAGTAATATTAGCATGTTGATCACTTTTTAAAGCACTGTAGGTTCTTTTGTCCATCGCTGAGCCTTTCGAACTTTTGATGCCATTCACCGGAATGGTCACACTTAGGCTATTGATGGCTTTGAGCAAATTGCCATCCAAGGTCAGGTCGGCGCTTGCTTGTACTTTGCTTACATTGGATTCCCAATCGTGCAGGTTGGAAGTACCCGCAATTGTCATTTTACTGGAAGTAATTTCGTATGCTGTTTGTGCACTGGCCCACTGCAACATTCCGAAGGCAACTATTAGGAAAAAAATTGAACGTGCCATATTGTATCATTTTTGTTGATAAAAACTAACTGGCACAAAGGTAGGTGAACAAACATTCGTGTGACACTGACAAGCGTCAGGGGTATTCAGTGATCTTTGTCACACATAGCCCAGTAAAAGGAGCGTGAGTCATCTTTTTCAGAATGGAACTACAACATAAATCGCGTATAAAACATTGGATTTCAGCATTTTAAGAGTATTGCCCATCATTTCTTTTGTACAATATAAATAGCGTATAAAAACGAGGCTTCATTCAACGGTTAATGCCTGTAAATCCATCAACAATATCACAGGGTTGCTATTTTCATTTACACGCTCGAAAGTATTTTTAATAGCTTGCGGCAGGTTGTTGTAATTATATTTTTCCAATAATGCTTTTTGCACGTCTGGTCTGCTTACCACCATGAGTGCTTTACCCTCGTAGCCATCATACACCGGCCATAGCCGTATGTCTTTCAATAAAAAAAGCCTACCGGTTTTATGCTGTTTATCATAGCGGAAAAGATGATGCTGCCTTTGATATCTGAACCCCAAAAACAAGTCATCAGGTGTATCATGTATTAGCTCAGGAGTGGCAATAATATCAGGATTATTCATCCAATTTAGCACAGCCAAATTAAAATCCTGCGCTTTTTTATTCTTTTCTTCTAATAGCTGGGCTATGCTTGCTTTTCGTTGGGGTTCATTACTAAATTTTAGTAAATACAAAGGATGTATTTCATTGCCATTACATTTATAAATGGTATCATTGGCTATATCACAGCTTAGAAAACCATGATCAGAGGTAGGAAAAAAATAGCCACTAATATGAAATCCCCTATCAGCAAAAACTTCCTGAATAGGCGCACGGGCATCTATTACTTGCCCTGTTGTCGTATCCAATAAAAGGATGTTATCATTAAAACCTAATTCATCAAAATGCAATGCGTTGCCTCTGTGCAACAGATATTTACTTCCCATCGGGGCAAATTTTGCTGCCGGAATATTTAATGATGCACTTTTTAAAAACATCCCAGATGTATCATAAAAAAAACTTTTAGCCCTTATATTATCCATGAATTCCAATAAGGTATCGCCATGTAAATAAAGGTCTTGTAAGTAAGAAAAATTGCCTGGGCCCGGCTGGTTGGCGTCTATTTTTTTTAAAAACTCACCCTTATTATTAAAAATTAAAATACTCTTCGTATTACTAATATCCAGAATATTATAAACTATCAATAAATGCTTGGTTGCTATAATTTTTTCTACCCTATCCATAGCGCTTTCAGGCACGAACTGTAAAGGCACCGCGTCAACAGCCGACCAGAAGTGTTGCTCGGATATGGTGGTGAACTTTTGTAAATCTATGAAAATGGTTTCTATGTCGTCGTGTGCGTGCTGCTCGTTGCTATTGGCTACGCGGCAGCCCAATACCCCAAAAGTGAACAGAAACGCGAGGCAACAAACCAGATATTGATATGGATGCATCATGACTATTTTAATTTTATTATGGATTTTCATTAATTGTCAACAGTACATATTAAATTGGATGTCAGATAACATTTATTCAACTTAATGCATTGAATCTATAAGAATCTGACACCCAAAGTTTTGTTTTTACTAAAAAAACGTAGTATGATGGCAAACAGCAATCATATTTTTACTGATGCCTACCATCACAAAAGCCTTGATCGCCTGAAGCACAGCCACCCGAACCACACTCACATCTTAGTAACTACCGTTCCAGACCCATCAGTACACCATTTATAAACTGTAGCAGATGCTGGAAGTGGCCAGCATCCATGATACCCTAAAACGGTGTTAGAATTTGTGCAGAAAAATAAAACGAAAAGAATACTTGGAGATAGTGATTTTAAACATTTTTTCATGACTTATTATTTTTAAAATTAGACAATAATACAAATTTAGTAGTAGTAGTAGTAGTAGTAATAGTCAAGTAGGAAGAAAAAAATTAATATAGACTTAGAGCATGTTTAAATTTCATACTTTGGTCTGCAAATGTTCATCTATGGAACCTCACTTTGCCTTTTTCTCGCTCCGTAGCGCTGCTATGCAGCTCAAAAAACGCTTCGTGAGAACCCAAATCTGATCATTTTCGACTTCAAAAACGAATTTTAAACATACTCTTAACATTATCTGTTTAAAGTGGCATTCGGTAGTCAAGAATCAGGAGTAGTATGATGGGCTATCCTATACATTATGGACGGTTCGTGATTTCAATTAGCTCAGGAATGACAACAATATCAGGATTATTCATCCAATTTCGTAGCAATTACCCCGTTATTAGCTGACGCCCCCATGTTTTTTTTCATTGCCGCGATGCTTCTTCGCAATTGAATATTCCAACTTTCCGTTTTAGGTAGTATCTTTACTTTTTTCATTGTGGTTTTACGACTCCGACCATGTACAATCACACCAATTGCACTAATACTTTAAATTTCATTATTAATGACTGCACCAAAGTTTCTCGCGCACGCTAATTCTTTTCATGCAGAATTGCGCAAACGTATTAATGACTATTTTGTGGAAGTAGGCAAAGCCAAAACCGGTAATTATGAGCTGTTTGTAAAAGCTATCATATTGGTTGTGAGCTTTGTATGCATTTACATACATTTAGTGTTTTTCACACCCCCGTACTGGCTGGCCCTGCTAGAATGCGTTGTGTTGGGTGGGTTGACGGCGGCTATTGGCTTCAACGTCATGCACGACGGGGCGCATGGGAGTTTCAGCCGCTACAAATGGGTGAATGAATTGGCTGGGCTATCGCTCAATTTTTTGGGGGCGAACGTTTTCCTCTGGAAAACCAAGCACAATGTAGTGCATCATACCTTCACCAATATTGACGGGGTGGACGATGACATTGATGCGCGCCCTTTCTTGCGTATGTGCGAAACGCAAAAGCGCTACAAAATTCACCGCTACCAGCACCTGTATTTTTGGATGGCTTACTCCCTGCTCTATCTGTATTGGGTTTTCTTTACAGATTATGAAAAATATTTCACCAGAAAAGTAGGCAATATGCCCCTGCAAAAAATGAGCCTACGCGAGCATATTATTTTCTGGTCATTCAAGTTGGTACACTTGTCTCTTTTCGTCATCATCCCAATTTATATGGTTGGGTTCATACCTTGGCTTATAGGATTCCTCGTATATGGTATGGTTACAGGCATTATTCTCAGCATGGTATTCCAGTTGGCACACGTTGTAGAAGATACGCACTTTGCCGTACCGCTACAGCCCGCCAATCAGATTGAAGATGAGTGGGCGATTCATCAACTGAATACGACGGCTAATTTTGCTACCCGCAACAAGATTATTACCTGGCTGGTGGGCGGGTTGAATTATCAAATTGAGCATCATCTTTTTCCACAAATTTCCCATATTCATTATCCGGCTATTAGTAAAATTATTAAGCAGGCCTGCGCCGAATATGGCGTTCGCTACATCGAATATCCGAAAACCCGCGTGGCATTAGCATCGCATGTTGCACACTTGCGGCAGTTGGGCAGGATGTAATTATACCTTTTAAGATGCCAGAAGAGCCTCAAAAACAATTAGTTAGCTGAATGCAAATGCGTCTTTTACGCTTGAAATTGGTATAATAGAAAAAGGCAGCGGTTTTGTAAAAAAACTGCTGCCTTTCTTTCATCACTAAAAAAAGGGCTATGCACAAACGAGGTGGCATAGCCAGCAATTATAGGGCTACAGTATAGGATACTCTTTATAAAAGCCGAAGCAAATATGACGTCTTGTTGTGAACTGTACTTTAAGGTGGCGTTAAGTTTGAATTAAAAAAATGCCAGCGTTATAACGGAGCGATACAACCCTGGCAACAAAAGCGACTTTAGATTGCAGGAAAGATTGACAATATAAAAGAGAGAAGATAACAGCAATAGATCAACATTTTGACAAGACAAATATTCTGTGATAACATGAATTGAAAATTAAGGTGAGGTTAATTTCTCTTTAAATTCTCACCAATCCCTAATAGCAGGCGCAGTGCAGGTAGTTGATTCATCATGTCATGCATTGGGGTTTCTTGATTTAGCGGAGTATAAGCTACAGCAGTATCCGCTAATTGCAGTATGCTCGCCCGCTCCCGGTCTGTGAAAGGAGCAAACGCACGGCGCAGAATGGGTAGGATCTGTTCAAAATCTTGCGCCGGAAGCGTTTCAAGCCATTCGTTTAGGATGAGCCACAGTTGCTGATTGTAAATAAAAGCCAGCCCGCTACTATAGAGAAAACCTTCGATCCATTGTGCAGCGAGCGCGGGGCTTGCGCTGAGCGACAAGGCATAACTTAGCAGCACGCTTACTGTGTCCGTGCTTATATATTTTTGATCGAATAGTAATCGGGTACAGCCGCCACGCAAGCGTTCGTATATGGCCGGTGCATAGATAATTTGATGCAACGTATGCCGCCAAGTTTGCAAATGAGTAGCATCCTGTAATAAGGCAATGGCATGATTGGTCGTTATAATCCATTGAAACAAGTCTGTTGCGAGGTCTTCACCAACACCCGAACAGGCGGCAGGTAGCCCGATACATATACGTGGCACCAACTCATGGGCCAGTTTTTCAAGGAGCATCGTATCCGTTTGTCGGAGGTCGCTGTAGCGCATCATCTGAACGAGCGGCTCCAGCACTTGCATCAGGCGCAAGATATCCGGTGCATGCACAATCATATCCTGCAAGCGTTGTAGCAAAGGATTCATTGCTTCGGGTAGCGCGGCCTGCATTGCTTCTTGTATCAAACCGGCGATGTCGGGTAGCTCTGTTGCGAGCAGTGCTTTTTGCTGTACGCGGTGGGCTGCTGCTTCGTACACAGTGTTGCCCCACATACCTGCTTCTATCAGTGCTAATCCAAACGCTGGCTGCCAATGCAGGGTCCAAGATTCCCGAAAACTCCCTTTTTGCCAAAGCGACGCAGGTTGTAAAGTACCCCAGGGTACATCCAGCAAGCGCAGGCGATGCAGCAATATGCTGGCTTCCAGTTGGATTTCTTTGCGTAAGTCGAGTTGCTTGACAACAGATGTAGCAGACTGGTAGGCTTTCGTTAGCCGGACAGCTTTGATGCAACGCTCCAAATCCTGCTGTAATGCAGCTGCCATTCGATTGGGGACATGGCCAATTACATTTCCTACAATTAGCTCATTTTCAATCCATTGGAGTGGTTCTTGATCGCCATTACAAAGCGCCGCTAATGCCGCTTCGCGCATTTCTTCTACGCCGGGCAGCGGTAAATTGCGCAGGCTGGCCAATGTTTCGGATAAATGTACCGCCTCCAGCACATTGGCGGTGGAGGCCTCAAATCGAGCTGCACGTAGCAGTTGGGCTGCTTTTGTCATCCAAACGACGGGCGCTTCCGAGCGATGTTGAAATAATAATTCGTACCATGCTGGCGACAGTACCCCTGCCCGATAACCGCTCTGAAAGGCTAAGCGCTCGTAGCTCCAGGGCGTCCAAGTGGCTTCGGTAGGCAATTTAGAAATACCTTTCAGCAATTGATTATCGGCACTTTTTTTAAAATGCTGCCATCCGTGCAGCACAGGCGCATGCCAAGCGCCGCATACCACGGCGATACGTTCGTACCCTTTGTCCACGGCTTTACGAATACCCTGACGCATATACGATTCCCGCAGAAGCGTCAGATAGGACTCTTGCCGTTGGAGGGTCTCCCGCAGCGCAGACATCATCTCGATGATAGCTTCAAATACATCTGTCTGATGTTGGGTATGCTCGAATATCACTTCCCACCAACGTTCACTATCAGTGAAGCCTGCCAACTGCGCAATGTAAGCGATGGGATCATGCGCCGGAAATAATTCCTGATCATCCCATTGCAGGCTGATTCGTTGTGCTGGTTGGTTCTGAACAACAAAGGCTAACGACATCGGGAGGTCAATTAGCTGTGTCGGAATATGCTGTTGCAAGCCATACTGCAAAGCCTGCCATTCAGGAGAAAAGGTTGCAAACGGCAACCAAGATGCCTGTGTCAGATTTTTAGGATTGTATAGTAGGATAGCGACGGGCGGTTGTAGGTCAGCATCTGCTGCGTGCCTGATGACAGACTGTGCGTCGGCAGGGCTTTCAAGCAAGAGGCAGTCTGGTTGCCATTGCTCCAGCGCTTGCAAAAGATGTCGGGCCGAGCCGGGCCCGTGATGACGGATGCCAAAAACACGCACCATCAGAGCGGTACAATTTGCCGACAGGCATCATAAAGGTCTTGCCAGTCGTCGCGTTTTTTGACAATCGTTTCTAAGTATTCCTGCCAAGCGACCAGGTCTTGCTGATTGTCTTTCACAATAGCGCCCGTCAATCCGGCGGCCAGGTCGGCGGCGCTCACCGTGCCGTTGCCAAAATGAGCAGCTAAGGCCTGCCCATTATACATCACCGAGATAGCCTCGGCCGTGCTGAGGGTGCTACCTGGCGATTTGAGTTTGTGGCGGCCATCCTCGGTTTTGCCGCTGCGCAACTCTCGGAAAATAGTTACCAGTCGTCGGATTTCGGCTAAAGATGTTGCTTGCTGCGGCAGCTCCAGTGCCTGCGCCTTATTGGTCAAGCGATTTTGCACGATCTGTACCTCTTCTTCCAGCGTGGCGGGCAGGGGCATCACGATGGTATTGAAGCGTCGGCGAAGAGCGCTCGATAATTCATTTACCCCGCGGTCGCGGTCGTTGGCCGTAGCGATAATATTAAATCCATTTACAGCCTGCACCATCGTATTCAACTCTGGAATAGGTAGCGCCTTTTCCGAAAGGATCGTAATGAGCGCATCCTGCACATCAGAGGGGATACGGGTTAGCTCCTCCACCCGCGCGATCTTGCCACTCTGCATCGCAATCATTACTGGGCTGGCTACAACGGCAGCCATAGCGGGCCCCTCGGTGAGCAGGCGCGCATAATTCCAACCGTACCGGATAGCATCTTCGCTTAGTCCGGCGGTGCCCTGCACCAACAACGACGAATCGCCGGTGATAGCGGCAGCCAGATGCTCTGATACCCAAGTCTTTGCGGTACCAGGCACACCCGTGAGCAGCAAGGCCCGATCGGTGAGCAAGGTGGCCACTGCCATTTCCATTAAGCGACGATTACCAAAGTATTTGGGTTCAATCACAAAACCATGCTCCAATGTACCCCCCAGTAGGTAGGTCACTACCGCGCGAGGCGACAGTTGCCAATTGGCAGGGCGCGGGTACGTATCGGAGGCTTTGAGGGCTTCCAATTCAGCGGCATAAGCAACTTCGGCTAAAGGCCGTAAAATCGGGCGAGTATCCGTAGCTTGAGCGTCTTGTTTCATACAATAATAATCACCGATGCATGGGTGTTAAAAATGCGTCCATCCTTGTGCTTGTAATTCATGGATATTGCCGCCTTTGGTATGCAATTTGATACCATCTTTGGCTTCTACAATTTCGCCAGCGATGTAAATATCCGGTAGGAACCGAATCTTGTCAACATCTTGTGGTGCAATCGTAAAAAGCAGCTCATAGTCCTCGCCGCCATTGAGCGCGCAGGTTATTGGGTCGAGTTGGAATTTTAATGCCATCAGCTGCGCATCGGGGTGGATGGGGATGCCGCTTTCTTCGAGATAAGCCCCCACGCCAGATTGCTTGCAAATATGAAACAAATCAGAGGCCAATCCGTCTGAAATGTCAATCATGGCGGTTGGTACAAGCGCATTTTTCGCAAACATATCAATGATGTCGCGCCGTGCTTCTGGCTTCAGTTGCCGCCCGATAAGATAGGTTTGTTCTTCTAAGTCGGGCTGCACATTAGGGTTGGACAGGTAGATTTGTTTTTCGCGTTCTAACAATTGCAACCCCAGATACGCTGCGCCTACATCGCCACTGATACAAACCAGGTCACCCACGCGCGCGCCATTGCGATAGACTAACTTATCCGATTCGCCCTGCCCGATGGCTGTTACACTGATAATCAGCCCTTTATTAGAAGCCGATGTGTCGCCACCTACCAAATCCACGCCATAGCGCTCGCACGCTGCATAGATACCGGCGTACAGTTCTTCGAGCGCCTCCACCGAGAAGCGATTGGACAGCGCCAGTGAAACCGTAATCTGCTTGGGCTGGGCATTCATCGCATAAATATCCGACAGGTTGACCACCACCGACTTGTAGCCAAGGTGCTTGAGCGGCATATACATCAGGTCAAAATGGATGCCTTCCACCAGCATATCCGTTGATACTACTGTGAGCTGCCCCGTATTGTCAATCACGGCCGCATCATCACCTACGCCCCTTATGGACGATGCGTTTTGCAATTGCGCTTGTCCGGTGAGGTGATCAATCAGTCGGAATTCTCCTAATTCGTTGATTTCCGTGCGTTTAGGCTGTGTTTCTGCCATGGATGTATTTTGGAAATATGATAGGGGCTGAGCGATTTTTGTTACAATCGTGTAGCCCCATTTTTTTATTTCATTGCTTTGATGTTCAAAAGGAGCTCCTCCGTGCCGCTATAGTCTTCATCGTTGGCTTTAGCTATGGCAATGGCATTTTCGGCAGCAGCGAGCGCCTGCTTCTTTTTACCTAATTTGTAATAGACGGCTGCAAGCGTGTCGTTGTTGTAATGCAAACTTTTGATTTTCACCGATTTTTCTGCCCACTTGAGTGCTTCGGCGAGCATTTTTTTGTCGGTTACACTTTCATAAAAAGCCCAAGCGATATTATTTAGTTCATTATAATGGTCACTTGGATATTTTTTGTAATAATTGACGGCTGCTTTCGCAAATTGGTCGGTGTCGCCCTCATATTGCGCAAGTATCATGCTCACATGGGCCGCGTACTGCTCGGCGATAGCAGGGGGCAGCTTCGCCTGAAAGGCTTTCCGAATGTCCGCCATTTCTGGGAGCGTGCCGCCGGTTTGCGCCAACATCTCTGAAATAATCGTATTCTGAACCAAATTCATCACCTGCCCTTTACCAAAGGCATCCTCAAATTGGCGAATATTATTTACCATGTATTTGAACTGGCGGGAATCGCTGCCCTTCAGGTTTTGCGCAATGAGCATCATAGCTTCCGGCGAACTCCAATCACTCGAAGATTCCAGCCATACCTCTATGAGTTCTTCGGTACGCGGGTGCATGGCGCGCTGGAAAACTTCTAAGGCTTCGGCAAGGAATTCGGGTGTGCGTTCGCCCGCATCGTAACGCGCTTCATAAGCCGATAGTCGGAGTTGAGGGTTAGTGGCCACACGGCTTGCTTCTAAAAATGGTGCCGGCTCATAATACCCCACCAACCGATGCGCTACTTTACCGTCGCCATCAATGAACAAAAAAGTAGGATAAGCGCGGACGCCATACTGCTGCGCCAGTTCGATGCCCGCTCCTTTTTCCATGTCAATTTTTACATTGATGAAATTCGAGTTAAAAAAAGTGCCTACTGCTTCATCCGTAAATGTATTTCGATCCATCATTTTGCAGGGGCCGCACCATACAGCATAAGCATCCACAAAAATCAATTTATCTTCTGCTTTTGCTTGTTGCAATGCCTCTGACCAGGGCACTTGTTCAGTAAATTGTATGCCTTCTTTTTGTGCAAACAATGCACTTGCAAAGCAGGCAATCATGACTACGGATAGGAATGTTCTCATGGAGATGTATTTTTAAAAGATGAATGATGTACGAACCAACATTGGATAGTGCCATTTTTTTTAGAGTATGTTTAAAATTCGTTTTTGAAGTCGAAAATGATCAGATTTGGGTT
>CALMSP010000067.1 GCA_937872405.1 uncultured Saprospiraceae bacterium
AAATCATTGTGCTACACGACGGCAGCATCATTGAACGCGGCAGCCACCAAGCCCTACTCAAAAAAGCAGGCGCGTACCGCAAATTGGTAGAATTGCAGGCGTTTTAGTAGCCAGCTTCTCCTCTCGTTACACCCTTTCGCCCAGCAAATTCAAGATTTCCTCTACATATTGTCGGTTATTGGCTAAGCGTGGTATCTTATTTTGTCCGCCAAGTTTACCTTTAATGCCCAGCCAGCGATGAAACGTGCCAACGGGCAGCACATGCAAGCGCAGGCGGTCGAGCGCCATATTTCGATAGCGCTTAGCCTCATAATCGGAATTGATTTTTTGTAAATTGGTATCTAACAAATTGGTAAAATGCTCCAAATCGGCAGGTGTTTTTTCAAACTCAATTAGCCATTCGTGACCGCCTTTGGCGTTGTTGTTAAAATAAATTGGCGCCACCGTGTATTCGGTAGCAATGGCCCCCAGCTGGCGGCAGGTTTCGGCAAGAGCCCGATCGGTATTATCAATTATAACCTCTTCGCCAAAAGCATTGACAAACTGCTTGGTGCGCCCAGTGATACGTATTTTGTAGGGCTGCACAGATGTAAATTGCACGGTATCGCCGGGGGCATATCGCCACAGACCCGAATTGGTACTGATGACCAAGGCATAGTTCTTACCCTTTTGTACTTCCCAAAGCGGCACCGCAAGCGGAAAGGCTTTATCCCACTCTTCCATTGGTAAAAATTCATAATAAATGCCATTGTCAAGGAGGAGGAGCATATCATCGCTCGTAAAATCATCTTGAATAGCAAAATACCCTTCAGATGCGTTGTATATTTCTTGGTAACTAACTGATAATGAAGGAAATAACGTTTCAAATTGCGTTTTGTACGGCATAAAACTCACCCCGCCGTGGATGTAGGCTTGAAAATATGGCCATACCTCCAACATGTTGCTTTTACCTGTAATTTCCAGGATACGCCGGAACAGCACGAGCGTCCAGGTGGGTACGCCACCAATCATCACAACACGGGGTTCTCGAGCGCCCACCTGTGCCAACAATTCGAGCTTGATTTCCCAGGCTTCTGTGAGAGCCGTCTTACGATCTGGTAGAAAAAATGGACGCCCGACCCAGGGCATATGCTGAATCATAATAGCGGATACATCGCCTACCATCGTGCGCGGATAGGGTGCGAGGCGCGTCAGGCTGCCCCCCATGAGCATACTTTTTAACTCAAATTGCCGAGCATCGGGGCGATTCTGATAAAAAAGCGTCATCGTATCCCAGGTACCCTTGATGTGGCATTGCCGAAGATTTTGAGTAGAAACGGGAATGTACTTACTCTTGTCGCTCGTTGTCCCCGACGATTTAGAGAACCAGCGCACCTGCCCTCCCCACAGCACGTCCTTTTCGCCATACATCATGCGCTGAATGTAAGGTTTGAGGCTTTCGTAATCTTGCACGGGTATGCGATGGGCGAAAATTTCTGGGGTACGGATGGTTTTATATTCGTAGTGCTTGCCCCAAGCCGTATGGCGAGATGTTTGTATCAACTCTTTAAAAAGGCGTTCCTGCACTTCATGCGGATGTGCCATAAAGTGCTGTATATTCTGATACCGCTGCCGATGATACCACCTGAAAATTTGGTTAAGCCATTTTCGCATAGACTCAGTTTGATTGCTGATATGCTGATTCACAAATGTAATGCTGTGCTACTATGTTAATGATTTACTTGTGCCAAGATAAAAAAAGTATATAACTTTACGAAAGGTAATTGTCAACCAGTATGGACGCAAATTTTTGCAATCGCATTTTTTTAGCTATTTTTACTCCGATAAAATTACTTTCTATGAAATTTGGCGTAGTTGTTTTTCCTGGCTCCAATTGTGATGATGATGTGATGCATGTACTGGGTACCGTATTCCAGCAGAAAACCATGCGGCTCTGGCACAAGGAGCACAGCTTAGCGGATTTTTCTACCAATGACTGCATCGTGCTGCCAGGTGGTTTTTCCTATGGAGATTATCTGCGAGCGGGCGCCATTGCACGTTTTTCGC
Source organism: uncultured Saprospiraceae bacterium (assembly GCA_937872405.1). Classification (GTDB taxonomy): domain Bacteria; phylum Bacteroidota; class Bacteroidia; order Chitinophagales; family Saprospiraceae; genus JADJNW01. The sequence goes on from CALMSP010000067.1 coordinate 2,047, forward strand.
CCATTATGAATGCCGTGATCGAATTTGCGAATGCTGGGGGTTTTGTCTGGGGGATTTGCAATGGATTCCAAATCTTATGCGAAGCAGGGCTACTACCAGGAGTGCTCTTGCGCAACGCCAATCAGCAGTTTGTTTGTAAAAATATTTTCCTGAAAGTGCAAACCAACAATAGCGCCATCACGGCAGCCATACATCCTGATCGGGTACTGAAAATTCCGATCGCGCATGCCGAAGGACGCTATCATGCAGACACGGATACCTTGCAAACCTTGCAGGATAATGACCAGATTCTTTTCAAATATTGCGATGCCGAGGGCAACATCACAGAAGCCGCCAACTCAAATGGCTCTACGCTGGGTATTGCGGGTATTTGCAATAGCCGCCGCAATGTATTCGGGATGATGCCACACCCAGAGCGCGCCGCCGAAGCCGCACTGGGCAACTCCGACGGACGCATTCTTTTTGAATCGTTATTACAAACTGCACGGGTAGCTGTAGGTTGACGCCATCTTATCCTAACCATTTTACTACAAAGTAGCTCATGGGTTACGAAGCCTACTTATTTTTCAGGACACTAAGTCGCCTGCGCGACGCTTAGCCATGCCTTCTTTCATTTTACGCCAATCGTCGCCCATGATCTTGTTCATGCCTTTATCCACCACATAATGTCGGGCAATATTCCAAAGTCCGCGCGCACGCCGCACATACGATTCGTTGGCGCGCAGCGACATAGAGTAGCCGCCGTCGGTGTATTCGATGTAATGCCAGTAACCACTGGGCATGAATACGGTTTCACCTGGCAGCAGCATGACTTCATAGCCTTCTACCTTTCGCAGGGCTGGGTACTTTTCATAGTCTGGGTTATTCACATCCACATAGCTGGCTACCGTGAATGGATGTTGATACAAGTATTTCGACTGCTCCGGCGAGAACAGCACAACGCGCTTGCGCCCATGAAACTGATTGAGGAATACATGCGATAGGTCAATATCATAGTGCAAAGCCACTTTAGAGCCTTCACCACCAAAAAACATGAAGGGAAACTCTCGAATGAATCCATCCGTGATGCCGGGTATGAAAAAATCGTGCGTCAATTCGGGTGCATACCGAAAAATATTAAACAAAAAAAGGCGTAGATCGGTAGGGCCGGCTTCCAATTTTTCTAGGTATGCCCGCAGTGGAATCACCATGTCGGGTGTCATGTAGCCTTTACCAGGTTTGGAATAATTGTTAGAAACTACGGGTACTTCCAGATGTCCGTACTTGTCTTTGAAAAATTCGATTGTCCATTTTGCTTTGGCGGGCCAGGCTTCCGTAAGGTCGGTAAAAACGACCGGCTTGCAAGGTTTGAGATAGGCTTCCGCGAATTCCTCGCGTGTTAGCCTTGTCCTTTTGTCAACAGGTTTTAATGTCAACATACAAGCGTTCATGTTTTTTGTTAGAGATAAGTTGTACAGATGCTGTTGTTACAAAATCAGCAAGCAAAGATAGCAGAATTGTACATTGTGTGCTATGGGCTATCTATTAAATTTGGTCTGAGAGTACATCTACACGCTGAACAAAAAAGCGGTTCGAGTTTTTATTCTAAGTACAGGACAAAAAAGTGAGTAATTGAAAGAAAAGGTAAATTGTTGTT
>CALMSP010000068.1 GCA_937872405.1 uncultured Saprospiraceae bacterium
GCCGTTACCTCATTGATAGCCTGCTCCCAAGCCATACAGCTTTCGGCCAGAAAACCCGTGCCAGACGGATCGCTTTCTACAACTTCTCGGTCGCCGGTATCACCATAAATGCCCATAGCCGCGCTGGAAATAAAAGCCAGAGGCTGCTTGCCAGTTTTTTGAAAAGTCTGCAGCAGCAAACGTGTACTTTGCACCCGACTTTCTATGATGAGTTGTTTGCGCGCTGCCGTCCAGGGTTTGTCGGCGATACCCGCACCAGCCAAGTTAATCACATAATCGGCTTGCTGCACTGCATTTTCATCAATAGTGCCTTGCGCCGGATTCCAAGCAAAAGCTGGAAATGTAGCAGAAGGATTGGCTTGCCGACTCAGATGCAACACCTGATAGCCTTTGTCGCGCAATAGTACACTTAGCCGATTGCCAATAAGGCCTGTGCCGCCCCCGATTAGTACTGTTTTGGAAGGATGGTTCATGTGGATGAATATTTATGCTGCTTTGATGTATAATGGCGCACTTAATTTCTTTATGCTATTTTACGATGCTAATATTTTGATCTTCAGTAGTTTGTAAAGTAAAAATATCGTGCATCGTAACCCTGCCACTATGCTATGAGCCAAGCCGAAATGGACATTTTTGTACAAACAAGCCTAACCGTCATTGGTTCAGGGGCTCAAATGAATAAAAATTTTCAGCTTTTACAAAATGGTTGCGCCGAAAGCACGTTAGAAGCAAGAATTAGCGCAAAAATGGCGCTTCGCTCATTATTTATGCTATATTTACCGTCTATTTTTTATTCAAAACCAAAACCAATTACAACCCATGAATCGCCGCTTCTACCTTTTTTTGCTACTCGCCGGTTTGTTCTTAATTACCGCTTGCGGCAAAAATTCCAAAACGACTACTGTTGATTTCAAGCGAACGGACAATACCGTCTTGGTGCGCTTGCGCGTAGAACCTGACCGGCTGAATCCGGTGCTGGCCACCAGCAACTACGCTACCCAAGTGAACAGCCAGATTTTCCTGTCCTTGCTTACTGCCGATCCCTACTCTTATGAGATCACGCCCTTATTGGCAAAGGCACGCCCCGTCGTAGCGGACATTACGGACGGCCCTTACCAGGGTGGCGTAACTTACACATTTGAAATACACGATGAAGCCGTATGGGACAATGGGGCGCCGGTTACTGCTCAGGATTACATTTTCACGCTAAAAGCCGCACTCAATCCTCGCGTACAAGCGCAGCGTTTGCGGCCATACTTAGCTTTCATTAAGGATGTGCGGGTGGATGCTTCCAACCCCAAAAAATTCACGGTATTTACCGATGAAAAATACATCTTGGGTGAGGAGGCAGTTGGCGCGGCATTAGGCCTATTGCCGGAGTATGTATATGATTCTCAAGGGCTTATGCGCACGATACCGCTCACGGATTTGACCGATTTTGAAAAAGCAGAAACAATAGCTGCCAGCAATCAGGCTCTACAACAATTTGCGGAAGCCTTTAATTCGCCGCAATTTTCGCGCGAAAAAGGATACGTTGTGGGCTGTGGCCCTTATCAATTTGAAGGCTGGGAAACAGGACAACGCATTACCCTAAGCAAAAAGCCCAACTGGTGGGGTGACAAACTCGCCCGCAAGTACCCAGCCCTACGGGCGCTGCCAGAGCGCTTAGAATATCGGCCGGTACCGGAAGCGGCCACGGCATTGGCGGCCCTAAAAGCCGAAGAACTCGACGCCATGTCGGAGATAGATGTAAAGGATTTCATAGAAGTGCGCGATGCCGCCTTCACGCAAGAGCGGTACAACTTTTTCACGCCACCTGCGCTGGCGTATGTAGGCTTGTATTTGAATAATAAAAATCCAAAACTCAATGACAAACGGGTGCGCCGAGCTATTGCTCATGCCATCCATGTGGACGAGATTATTGAAACGGTTTATAATGGTTTTGGGCAGCGCTTAGCCGTACCGGTGAATCCTGCTGCGGACTATTACGATAAAAACCTCAGACCCATTGCATTTGACATTAATAAAACGAAAACCCTGCTGAACGAAGCTGGCTGGAAAGATACGAACAACGATGGTATTGTGGACAAGGAAATTAATGGCGAGCGGGTAGAGCTGAGTTTGACCTGTTTTGTAGCAGCCAATAGCGAAACGGGGCGCAATGCGCTCCTATTAGCCCAAGGCACACTGCGTCAGGCGGGTATCAATCTGGAAATTGCCGCGAAAGAATTTTCGGTGATAATGGACGATGTACGCAAGGAAAACTATGAAATGGCAGCCGGTGGGCGCACGATTTCACCATTGTTTTGGGAACCCAAACAGGACTGGCACTCCGAGTCTATTACGGGTGGTGACAATCATAATAAATTCCAAAATGCACAAGCCGATAAACTCATTGATGAGATACGGGTCACCCTCAATGACAAAAAACGCGATGCCTTATACAAGCAATTGCAGGCCATTTTGTACGAAGAACAACCCGGCGTGATTTGGTTTTCACCAACAGCACGCATTGCTATTCACAAACGCTTTGATGCCAAGCCATCTTCCATTACACCCGGTTATATCGTATCAGATTTTGATTTGAACCTGTAGTCATTATAAGCGCAAAAACCCTCTAAAAGCCATTTGATTTTTAGAGGGTTTTGCTTAGCAATACCGTTCCTTATGCTGCGCTATGTACTGAAAAGATTGCTGATTTTCTTGCCTACACTTTTGGTGATCTCGCTGCTATCGTTTGGGCTGAGCAAAGTAGCACCAGGTGATCCCGTTGATCTGGTGTTGCGCGGGGGGCTGGGAGCAGCAGAAGGGGCAGGTGGTGACATCCGCAACCGCGAGCGAGTGTACCAAGAAACCGCTGCATTTTTGGGGGTGGACAAGCCAAGTTTTTACTTTGCGCTTACAGCCGCGGCCTACCCCGATACGCTTCATCGGATTGTACAAAAAGCCCGCCGGGAACCCCTACGCAAATGGACCGCACAATATGCCAACTGGCCAAAGATTGCACCTTATTATCAAGCCTTGCAAACCTTAGAATACGAACTTTTTCAAATACCCGATGCCCGCCGATTCGAGGGCTTGGGCATCGTGCGTAGCAATGTTCGCACGTTGTACCTGCAACACCGCGACCCGCCCATTCGTGCCTTGCTCGATAGCACAAGTATGCAACTCCAACGCGACACTACCCTGAAAAACTTGGTAAGTGCTGCTTTTGAAAATGTGCAACAATGCTACGACAATATAGTGTCAAATGCTACACCCCAACGGCTGCTTATCCCAACTTTGCATTGGTACGGCATGGATAATCAATACCATAACTGGATTGTAGGATTTTTTCAAGGCAAATTCGGCATATCGTATGTGGACGGGCGGCCAGTGGCGCACAAAATATACGACGCCCTCTATTGGACGGTGGTAATGAATGGTATATCCATCCTCATCGCATATCTGCTCTCTATTCCTATTGGTGTGCTGTCAGCGGTGTACAAAGATACACGATTAGACCGAATCACTACGATTACACTGTTTGTGCTGTATTCGCTACCCACTTTCTGGATTGCAACAATGCTGGTGATCTTTTTCACGACACCAGAATATGGCATGGATTGGTTCCCGACGATGGGGGTTGGAGACATGGCGCCAGATGCTGCCCTTTGGCAACGCTTACGCATACGAGGTGCGCATCTCATACTGCCCATATTTTGTATCACTTATGGGTCGCTTGCCTTTATCTCCCGTCAGATGCGCGGCGCTATGCTTGATGTGCTACGGCAGGACTACATTCGCACGGCCCGGGCCAAAGGTCTGCCTGAGCAGCGTGTAATTTGGCGACATGCTTTTCGAAATGCCTTATTTCCAATTATTACCTTATTCGCTTCTGTATTTCCGGCGGCGCTGGCTGGCTCGGTAGTCATAGAGGCAATTTTTAACATACCCGGCATGGGCAAACTTTCTATTGATGCCATCAATAGCCGCGATTTTCCAGTGGTTTATACCGTACTAATGCTCTCCGCTGTACTTACCATGATTGGCATTCTAATTGCCGATATGCTCTATGCCCTGCTCGACCCGCGCGTTTCGTATTCCAAATAATGAATCGCTCAAATATTCAACATTATTTTCCCTTAAAGGCAATAGGCTTTTATTTTTGCAACACTTTGTTTTTCAGTAGTTTATAAAAATTAAAACCAGATTTCTGATATTGTAAGATGGTGTAAAATGGTAAGCATTGGATAGTAGGATTTTGTTATAAGTCCCAAAAAGGATCTAAAAATCGCCCTTTACTGACAAAAGTTATCTCATCGCCTGACGCATGTCATTTGGCGCTATTATCACAAGGCATAAATTTGGAATATCAAAAGTTCGTACTTTTTCACTGTATAATGCCTGTGTTATGAACGTCAATCTCTCTATTTCGACCGCCATGCTTCTCCTAAGCGCCGCTGCGATGCTGGTCACGCTGATTACCATTGTAATGGCGGGGGGGGGAGGCTCTCCCCAACAATGCGGGGATAACCACACCGACAAAGACAAAAAAAAAAAAATTGCCGACAAGGGAAAAAAAAAGATTTTTTTAAAAAAAACCGCCATAAATTCCATGACCCGAGAAGAGAGAAAAAATCCTGACATCATAGATTTTCAGAGGAAACGAAGAATTGCCCGTGGCTCCG
>CALMSP010000069.1 GCA_937872405.1 uncultured Saprospiraceae bacterium
CCAAATCTGATCATTTTCGACTTCAAAAACGAATTTTAAACATACTCTTAGATTTTTGACGCTCAAAAGCTCGGTTAAATCGAAGGGATTTGAATAGTAAATTATGGGTAATCAATTGAACATACGTATCGCTATTTCAATTGCAATTTTTTGCTGCAAAGATAACCGTAATGAAAATTGAAATACAAGTTTTTTCTGTGAAAAAAAATTGGTCCCATTGCACTATCGCATTCTGTGAATGGTGTGAATCCTATCAAATAAAAATAAATTGATCCGCCTTCTTATCTCCTTGCTCGTGTTGTTTGGCAAAAAAAATAGCCCCTTAAAATATGATATGTCCGGCAGCTTTCTTGATGCGCATCATATAAGGCAGCTGAAGTCAATACAAATGAGGTACAATAGCGTATGATATTTATTTTGCTAAAAGAAAACCCTGCATCGTCAAATATTTATCATATGCTGTCAAACTTATTTGATTTTTTGTCAAATATTTATCATTTCACAACCATAAAATGTAACAAACGAGCCTTACCCTCCCCTTTTACGCTGTTGAAAGATGCTATATAGGAACGGGTAAGTGCCTTTTTTAGAACGATACCGACAATTTTGTGGAGCAAACATGCTACAATTTAAATGAAATATGGTATTATTTTGACGTTACATGATAAACAGAAGACGATAAATCGTATATTTTTGACGTCGAATCAAAAATGTTTGACGCCGTATGATATATAATGCAAAAAATATCATAAAAATTTGACGCAATATGATATTTATGGTAGGATACTTACCCAAATTCCAATAAGACATAAGATGTCCCAAGCACTTACCCGATTATGCTACCGCTATTTTAGTGCGGCAGCGCGCAGATTATCGAGCATATCCTGCGTCATGCGTTTCAGATCATACTCCGGTTGCCAGCCCCAATCTCGACGAGCCTCCGCATCATCAACGCTGTGCGGCCACGATTCTGCGATTGCCTGTCGGAAATCAGGTTTGTAAACAATCTGAAAATCAGGCATATACGTTTGTATTGCCGCGTGAATATCTGCAGGCGTAAAGCTCGTGCCGGCAATGTTATAGCTGGTGCGCATTGTTACGTGCGCCGTGGGTGCGGCCATCAATTCGAGGGTAGCCCGAATCGCATCGGGCATGTACATCATTGGCAGGCAGGTGTCGGCACTCAAAAAACATTCAAAAACCTGACCCTGCAAGGCTTTATGAAAAATATCCACGGCATAATCGGTTGTACCACCGCCAGGCAGCGACTGGTAGCCGATGATGCCCGGATAGCGCACCGACCGCACGTCCACGCCGTACTTATCGAAGTAATATTTACACCACAGTTCGCCGGCCACTTTACTGATGCCATATACGGTACTGGGCTGTAGTACAGCATGTTGTGGTGTGTCATTGGCGGGGGCTTGCGCTCCAAATACCGCTATGGAACTTGGAAAAAATACCCGACAATTATGCGTTTTGGCCGTTTCTAATACATTAAACAGGCCGGTCATATTAATATCCCAAGCCCATTTGGGGTTTTGCTCGCCACGCGCCGACAGGATGGCTGCCAAATGATAAATTTGTGCAATACGACGCTTCCGCACTACTTCCTCCAGGCGCTGGGCATTGAGAATATCAAGCTGCTCGAACGGACCATTATGCAGAGCAACTTTCTGAATATCCGTAGCCAATACGTTATCGTTTCCATATAGCTTTCGCAATTCTGCTGTAAGCACCGTGCCGATTTGACCATTAGCGCCCAGTACGAGAATCTGTTCTTTGTTCATATTCAAGGTTTTGTAGCTGCAAAAGTACAAAAAGCGGCCACTGTACACAAAAAAACGGAATGGCGCCCATCAATTTCATAAATGGCTAAATCAGACGGATAAATACGTGATTGCTTTTTTTTCTGTTTGTAATCTACGAACTTTGCAGCGAATGCAGCGAGCACGATCGTTCAAAAAAATACCATAATCTGATTATCAATGGATTACAAAAATAATATGCTCGAAACGATTGGCAATACCCCTTTGGTAAAGCTCAATCGTATCACAGCGGATATACCGGCTACGGTTTTCATCAAAATGGAAACTTTCAATCCTGGCAACTCCATCAAAGACCGCATGGCCCTAAAAATGCTGGAAGACGCCGAAAAACGAGGCGACATTCGGCCGGGCGGCACCATTATAGAATGTACTTCTGGCAATACCGGCATGGGCTTAGCGCTGGCAGCAGTGATAAAAGGATACCGCTGCATTTTTACTACAACCGACAAGCAATCGAAAGAGAAAGTGGATATTCTGAAGGCCTTCGGCGCAGAAGTGATTGTATGCCCAACCAACGTGGAGCCTGAGGATCCGCGCTCCTACTACTCTGTGGCGGAGCGTTTGAGCAAGGAAATTCCAAACTCCTACTGGTGCAACCAATATGACAATCTTTCCAATCGGCAAGCGCACTACGAAACGACGGGGCCAGAAATCTGGCAGCAAACGGATGGTAAGATCACGCACCTCGTGGTAGGCGTGGGTACGGGCGGCACCATTTCCGGCACAGGGCGCTACCTCAAAGAGCAAAATCCCAACATCAAAGTGTGGGGCATAGATACCTATGGCTCGGTATTCAAAAAATATAAAGAAACGGGCATTTTTGACCCCAAAGAGATTTACCCCTACATCACAGAAGGCATTGGCGAAGATATTCTACCTAAAAATGTGGACTTTGATGTCATTGACCTATTTGAAAAAGTTACCGATAAGGATGGTGCGCTCATGGCTCGTAGGTTAGCGCGCGAAGAAGGGATGTTTTTGGGGTACTCGGCGGGGTCGGCGGTGGCAGGATTGTTGCAACTCAAAGACCAACTCCAACCAAGCGATGTGGTGGTAATCGCTATCCATGATCATGGCAGCCGCTATGTGGGCAAAATTTATAACGACGATTGGATGCGCGAGCGCGGATTTTTAGATACAGAGCTGAAAGTCAAGGATTTAGTAACTCAAAAGCGCGAAAAAAGTTTCATTGCTGTACAACGACATGAAACCGTAAAGCAGGTTTTTAATCTGATGAAAATGCATGAAATTTCACAATTGCCGGTCATGGATAATGGCAATATTATTGGGGCGATTAATGAAAGCACCGTGCTGAGCTATCTGCTGGAAAATCCGCTCAACCATGCCGAACGAGCCGTGGAAACCATCATGGGTGAACCCTTCCCGATGGTGCGCGAAGACTTACCGATCAGTCAGTTGAGCAAGTATTTTGGTCGCAAAATTCCGGCCGTAATTGCGCAGGATACCGCTGGTTCGTTTCATATTTTAACCCAGTATGATGTGATTCAGTCAATGTAAGCAACTCGAATAGTTATAGCCTTCAAAACAATGTATTCTTTATCACTCATAACAGATAAAGATAAGGCTCTTTTTTCTATACTTAAAATATTTTTAATCAGGCTTTTATGAAAAGTTCGTTGTAATTTCTGATCCGAAATAGTCATCTGCTTTCGCTATCTTATTATAATGGTGTTCTATCGCCTTGAAGACTTGTTTTGCTTCAAAAGTATTTTTCTGCAACTTATGCTCCAGAAATATGTTTCCATCAAAACAATAAATATGAAATCCATAGTAAGATGCTTACTTGCTTGCTGCTTACTCTTTTGGATGACCAACTGTAGCTCCGGCGATAATCAACAAGTGCCCGTTATCGGTTTTGTGGACGCTTTCGAGGACAGTACCATCAAACAGGCGAAGGATGGATTCCTGGCAGCACTACAAGAGAAAGGCTTTTCGGAGAATAACGGCACCGTGCAAGTGCTCTATCGCAATGCGCAAGGCAACATTCCAACTTTAACGCAAATTATACAGTATTTTCTGAGCCGCAAAGTGACGCTAATTGCCTCCAATACTTCACTTTCTACGATAACCGCTATCCAGAACACAAAGGATATTCCAGTGTTTATGATGGTATCGCCCACGCCTGCGCTAATGAAGGTGACGAATGCGCAAGGGCGCGCACCGGACAACCTGTTTGGCGTAGCCGAAGATTTAAAATATATTGATACTTCTTTCGCGCTCATACCGAACTGCCTGCCGGCAAAGAGCAAGCCCTTAACCGTAGGACTGATTTACAATCAATCCGAGCCGCAATCCGTGGATGCGTTCAACCGCCTATCTCAACTTGCTAATGACCTGAATATCAAGTTAATAGCGCTACCTGTGAATGCTACTGCGGATGTACCTTTGGTAACGTCGTCGCTTTTAGCTCGGCAACCAGATGCCTTTTTTGCCAATCCTGATAATACCATTTTCGCATCATTTGAAACGATCGTTGACGCCTGCAACAAAGCGGGCATACCCATATTCACCAGTGAAGCGGGCCTGGTGGCCCGTGGCGCAGTGGCAGCTTTTGGCGCAGATTTGTACCAATGGGGCTATCAAGCAGGTGCACAAGCCGCACAATTTTTAAAAACTGGCTCGCTCGAAGGCTTGCAATGGGAAATGGTGCAGATACGCAGGCGCGTGTACAACGCTGAGGCTGCTCAACGCTTTGGCATCACGATTCCCGCCGATTTTGAAGCTATACAATAAGATTTATTGCAATTTTAGTAAATAAACGCATTTAAAACAGCGTTAGTTATTAATTTTTATGGAATTTTATTTAGCTGCTGTCTTAATTGGATCCTGTCTATCGAGTATGTCATTGGGTATTTTCATTACGATGAAAATCTTTCGCATACCTGATATCACCACCGATGGAAGCTACACATTGGGCGCCGTGACGACTGCTGTGCTGATCACGCAGGGCTGGTCGCTGGGGTTCGTCATTGGGGCTACGCTGGCTGCGGGTGCGCTGGCTGGCTTGCTTACTGGATTAGTGCACACGCGCTTGAAAATAGATGCACTGCTGTCTGGCATTTTAGTAATGACCGGTTTGTATTCGATTAATCTTACATTATTAGGGCGATCGAATGTGCCTTTATTGCAGCAAAATAATATTTTCGATTTATTAATATTATTTAAAAACACAGTATATAATCAATTGATTATTGTATTTTTATTCATTTTAATTATCAGTGGGCTTTTAGCTTACATCTTGCGCACAGATTTTGGCATAGCCATGCGCGCCACGGGTAGCAGTGAGTCCATGACTGGCGCTTTGGGCATCAATCGCAACGCCATGAAAATCACTGGTTTAGCCATCGCCAATGCCCTGACCGCCTTAAGTGGTTTTTTAATTGCGCAGTATCAGCATTTTACAGATGCGAGCATGGGCATTGGCATTGTGATCGTGGGGTTGGGGTCGGTTCTTATTGGAGACACACTTATTAACACACTAAATATCAAGCTTTTATGGGTGCAATTGTTAGTCGTGGTTGGTGGAAGCATCGTATTTCAAATGATGTTAGCGTTGGCGCTGGCCTCCGGCATCAATCCGAATATGCTGAAATTGCTAACCGCGGTGCTCGTGCTGGTCATTGTAGGCATTCCGCAGATCCGCTTGAGGAGGAGTCTATGATTGAATTGCAGGGCATTAGCAAAATATTCAACCTCGGTAAAGCCAATGAAATAGTGGCTTTGGGCAGGGTATCACTGTGTATTGAGCGTGGCGAGTTTGTGACCTTAATTGGCTCCAATGGCTCTGGCAAAACCACGCTGCTCAACCTCATTGCTGGTACAGAATCGCCGAGCACTGGGGTGATCCGTATTAGCGGGCAAGAAGTGACCCGACTGCCAGAGTATCGCCGCAGCCAATGGATAGCGCGGGTTTTTCAGAATCCCATGGGAGGCACTGCTCCTGATCTGAGTATTTTATCCAATTTTCGACTGGCAGCACTGCGCACCCAGCCTAAAATGCCGACAATTGGTATCACCGAAGCCTTTAAAAAGGAAGTGCGCGACCGTGTCGCCCTGCTCCAGATGGGGCTAGAAAATAAACTCAACCAGCCTATGGGCGCGCTTTCCGGTGGGCAACGGCAGGCGCTGACACTGCTGATGTGCGTGATGGATCGAACCGATATTTTACTGTTGGACGAACCTACGGCTGCCCTTGACCCACGCTCCGCAGATATTGTAATGCAAACAGCAAAACAATTAATCGAAATGCATCAACTAACTACGGTGCTCATTACCCACAATCTGAAAGACGCCCTTCAGTACGGTAATCGCCTAATCCAGATGGAAAATGGAGATATCCGCCGCGACTTATGCGCAACGGATAAAGCCCAATTAACATTAAAAGATTTGTATGCTTGGTTCGAATAAATGCACCGTTATTATGATGATTTTGTAAAGAAACAAGCAAACTTATGCTGTTTAATGACGTATATTTTATACCTTTCAATGCTACTTGTCGCCCAAGATACGCCGTATGCGTTCCCATGAAGCCTTTGTTGCTGCTTTGTTTGCTTCGCTGCCGTTAGGGTCATCGCCAGCGCGCATGTAAGCATGACCCGCATCTGGGTAGATTTCATATTCAAATTGTTTGCCAGCATCTTTTATGAACGCTTCCGTTTGCGGGATGGTAGCATTCACCCGTTGGTCGTTGCCACCATAGAAGCCATATACGGGCGCCTGGATGCGCGCAAAATCGGAAGCCTCCGTAGGCGCTGTGCCATAAAATACAAGCGCTGCGCGCAATTGGTCATTGTTGGTAGCAAATCGAAAGGACTGCGAACCGCCCCAGCAGAAGCCTACCACCGATACCTGCCCATTGGAGGCTGGCACTTTAGCAATATAATCGAATACGGCATTTAGGTCCGCTGTTACCTGTTCTGGCTTTAGTTCATAAATGGCGTTGCGCGCCGCGTCCGCATCTTTGAATTCGCTGGTTTTCTTTATTTCTGTATTAAAATCTGATAACAAATCTGGCGCAATAACCAAATAACCAACCGCCGCCAATTGATCAGCAAAACTGCGCACCCAATCAGTCAGCCCGCGATTTTCATGTATGACAATAACCGCGTGGGCATTGCCAGAAACTTCTGGATAAGCCACAAAACAGTGCACATGGCGCTCACCGGATGGCACTTTTACCCATTCATGATGCCGCGGTGAATTTTCTAATTGTTGTAATGCAAAATCCTGCGCAGTTAAACCCGACACAAAACAAAGTAAAAAAAGCATGATTTGTAGTGACTTCATATTTCGTTGTTTATGATTAAAAACAAATGATTTGTATAAAAAGCCTTTTATTGAGCGATAGGCGATGCCCAATCGTTAAAGATAAATATTTTTACAACTCGCTGGTTGGTTAAATCCACTCCAAAACCGGCACCTGCCCTCGCGTACCTCTTACAATGGCGTTTTGCTGAAAAAGTTGAGCCACATGTTGGGCCAATGAAGCATCCATACCGAGTACCAATACGCTCCGCTCAGGCGGCCAGTGGCCTTGGTCGCCGATGCCCCAACCCAGCAAATACAGGTATCCAGCTGCATCTAAATAGTCGAGCAATTGCTGGTGTCGCTTGTCATTTTCAGTATCCGAAAGCTGCTTTGATCTTGGATTCCAAGCGCTCAAGAAAGCCCAGCAAACGACATCATGCCCTTCTAAGAGGGCATCCAATGCCATGTTGAGTACGCCAATTCGGATGTCAATAGCAGGCGTATCAATGCAATAAGTGGTAGCCAGATAGGCGTGCAGCAGCCGTTGGTCTATTCGATTAGAATTATCGTCCATTGTTGTTACTTTAGCGTAAACAAAATTGTACCTTTGCGAAGTTTTTGAAGAAAGTGTTTTGGTGAAAAAAGATCACAATGGATAGAAATACGATCATTGGCATATCGCTCATATTTGTACTTTTCGTTGTCTGGCAACAGTTTTTTGTAGTCCCAGAAGCGCGTAAGCAAGCAGAAGCGCAGAAAAGACGGCAAGATTCGATTGCGCTTGCTCAAACCCGCCAGGACAGTCTGGCTCCGCCCGCACAGGTATCGGATAGTATAGTGCCAGAACCCGCCGCCGTGGAAGTGCCGAGCACGGTGACGGACACCCAGCGCACGGCTACCTATGGCGCATTTGCTGACGCCGCTCAAGGTGAAGAACAGTTTATCACCCTCGAAAATGACTTGCTGCGATTAGTGTTCTCCAATAAAGGCGGCCGCATTGTGTCGGCAGAATTAAAAAACTTTCGCAAAATTTCGGAAGACGAACGCAAACGCGAGGTGGAAAGCCCACTTTTGCTGCTCAGCGATCCTCAAGATAAGTTTGAATACATTCTACCGGTCAATGGCACTGCGAATGGCGCCGTGCGCACCAGCAACTTATATTTTGAAGTGCAACAAAGCGATAACACGCTCACTTTCAAGGCCAATGCGGGTGAAGGGCGCTTTTTTGAGCAAATATACACGATAGAAGCGGGTTCTTATAAAATTGATTATCGCATCCGAATGGAGGGCTTGCATACCGTATTGGATAAGAATGTTCAGCAAATTCAATTGGAATGGGTTAACTTTTTAGATAAATTGGAAAAAAATACGCAATATGAACGCACTTATTCATCTCTTTATTACAAACCCGAAACAGAACATTATAATTATCTTTCTTACACGGCTGATGTCAGTAAAGATTTTTCTGATAAGCCCCTCAAATGGGTAGCCCATTCCAATCAGTTTTTCAATAGCTCACTCATCGCGCGCGAACAGTTTGCGGGCGCACGACTCGAAGCACAGCAATTTGATATAAATGCAGCGCATTTGAAAAAACTGCGCTCAGAGTTGCTCATACCATTCGACCAATCGGCGAGCACTTCTTTTGCGATGGATTTTTACATTGGTCCCAATGAATTCAACCGTCTGCGGGCTATCGGCTACGAATTGGAAGATGTTATCCCGTTTGGTTGGAGTGTATTTGGCACCATCAATCGCTGGATTATTCGTCCGGTATTCAACTTTTTATCGCAATTTATTGGTAGTAAGGGCATTGTAATTTTATTTTTAACCTTATTTGTAAAATTAGCCCTCTATCCACTCACGTACCGGATGTTGTATTCTCAGTCGAAGATGGGCGCGCTCAAACCCCAATTGGAGAGCCTTCGCGAAAAATTTAAGGACGATCAGCAACAGGTTCAGGTAGAAACAATGAAAATCTACCGCGAAAATGGCGTGAATCCACTGGGCGGCTGCCTTCCCATGCTGCTTCAAATGCCTATTTGGTTTGCTTTGTACCGCTTCTTTCCGGCAGCTATTGAGTTCCGGCAGGCGAGTTTCCTATGGGCTACCGACCTCTCGTCGTATGATGTATTCTTCCGCTTGCCATTCGAAATACCCCTCGGCTTTGGCTCGCACGTCAGTCTATTTACCTTACTCTGGGCCGTTACAACGCTCATTTACACCTATTATAGTACGCGCCATATGGACATGTCGGCCAATCCTGCTATGAAATACATGCAATATATTATGCCGATTATGTTCTTAGGATTCTTCAATAGTTTTGCATCCGGGCTTACTTGCTATCTGTTATTTAGTAATTTGCTAAATATTGGTCAGACCATTATCACCAAAAATTATATCATTGACCAAGAAAAAATAAAACGTGAATTGGAGGCTTACCGCAAAAAGCCTAAAAAGAAAGGCGGTTTCCAGGAGCGCTTGGAGGCTGCCATGAAAGAACAGCAAAAAATACAAGCCCAGCGCCAGACTCAGCAGCAATCAAAAAAGAAAACAGGTAAAAAATAAAGTATGCGATTGTTTTTCTGTATTGTGGCAGGGCTAATTGTAGCGTGCGCCTGCAACCGCCAGGCTGCTGCCCCCCAGGTAAGTGAGGATGCACTGCCGCTCCTAACAGAAAATAGTGGGCCTACGTCGGACACCCTACCCGCCCCTCCAGCCCCGCCGCTGGATACTGCTCTGGTCATTGCGCTGAAGCGAAGTGGCTGTTTTGGGCGATGCCCGGTATTTGAAGCCCAAATACATGCTGATGGGCGCGCTTTTTATCGCGGTATTCGTTTTGCGCCGCGCGAAGGCTTTTTCGAGGCGCACATTAGCACCACGCAAATAGAAGCCATTTTAACTAAAGCGCTGGAAATCAACTTTTTATCACTTAAAACCCATTATCCAGAAAGTGGTGCAACAATTGTGGATCTCCCCGACACGGTCACACAGATTCGCTTGGACGGGCAACTTAAAATCGTGACCAATAACTTCGATGCGCCGCGCGGACTCTTAGAGCTGGAGCGCCTTATTGATGCCACATTGGAACAACTCGACTGGGTGCAGCGGCAAAACTAATCCATCAGCGATTCATGCCAATTACCGCCAACATTCGCCCCGTTTTGCCTTGTTCGGCGCGATGAGAGAAAAAAACATCATTGTGCAACACTGTACAATAGGGCGAAACTTCAATTTGCACAGCCGGAACACCAAATGCTAACAACTGCTCGTGGTTCGCCGCTTTCAAATCTACAAAAAATTTACTCCGCTCGGCATCGTATCGTTTCAGATTATCTGGAAAATGATCTGCCACATCAGCGTCCACTTCATAGCTGTATGCGTCAATGCAAGCACCAATAAATACGACACAATCAGACGCCCGCGTGCCAAAATATGCCTGCATAAGCTCCAATGTTTTAAAAGTGATGCCCGCTACCGTGCCACGCCAGCCTGCATGGATGGCCGCCACCACCTGCTGCGCCGTATCAAATAGCAGCACGGGTGTACAGTCGGCTACGCTTACCGCTAACATAACCCCACGCCGATTAGTCACCAAAGCATCAAAACCATCATAATCACCAGGTTCTGGCGCATACAAAACTTTGTCGCCGTGCACCTGCCTTGATGTAGCAAGTTGGGCCGCCGTTATCCGCAGCGAATCATAAAATCGGCGGCGGTTTTCGTGTACATAAGCCTCCGCATCACCTACCCGAAAGCTCAGATTCAAACTGCCAAAGGGTGCTTCGCTCACCCCACCCTGCCGCGTGCTCTGGGCTGCTACAAGATTAGGAAAAACGCTAAATATTTCTGGCGTATATTGCAGTTTCATTATATTATTATCACAAAATGAATAAAATTAGTCGAATTTTATTTTTTTAAACAAATCCCAGACGACAATACCCACGCATACTGATACATTGAGTGAATGTTTGGCGCCAAATTGTGGAATTTCAATGCATGTATCCACTAAGTCCATCACGGCATCGCTCACACCACTTACTTCATTTCCAAATACCAACGTGAGTTTCACGGTATCCGGCAGTTTATAATTTTCCAACCGAATACTCCCCGCTGCTTGCTCCACAGCAATAGCGGTGTACCCCTGCGCCTGAAGTTGTCCTACCGCCTCGGCGGCAGTTGGCAGATAACTCCAAGGTACCGATTCGGTGGCGCCGAGTGCTGTTTTGCTAATTTCCTTGTTGGGCGGCTGGGCTGTAATACCGCATAAATAAAGGTGTTCCAACGCAAAAGCATCGGCAGTCCGAAATGCTGCCCCAACGTTGAGGGCAGAGCGTACGTTATCCAGTACAACTACGATTGGCGTTTTGGGCTGCTGTCGAAAAGTGGCTATCGTCGGGCGATTAAGTTCGGTGACGGATAGTTTGCGCATGTGCTTTGGTTTTATTGCAAAAATAGCAAAACCCACCGTGTTATAACGCATATTTTGTAATACTTACGAAGTTTAGAAGCCAAAAAAATTACACAAACAATTGATAATCAGCAATTTAATTTGTTTTTTTTTACTACCAGATAATAAACCGCTTGTATTGTAAAAAATAGCGCTGGGTTTACCTCAATTCATAGAAAGGGCTAATTTCGTATTCTGAAAGCGTGATTAGCATGATTATGATTGCACCGTGCCAATTTTTTTTTACCATTTCCGTGCATCCGGTGCTCGATATTTTATGCATAAATCATTTATCATTATGAGTTGATAAAACACTCATAATCAAGGCTATACACAAGTATGCCTATATTATTTTAGAACCAGTGCTTAAAAATTAAAAATCATGGCAAAACTGAATTTTGGTGGTATGGTAGAAAACGTCGTTACCCGCGAAGAATTTCCATTAGATAAGGCATTAGCTACGCTTGAAAAAGAGGTTATTGCTATTATTGGCTACGGCGTGCAGGGGCCGGGGCAAGCACTCAACC
>CALMSP010000070.1 GCA_937872405.1 uncultured Saprospiraceae bacterium
TCGCCAAAGAGCAATTGGATGAGCTATTTCTAAGCTCGCACCCGCCGAAGAAATAAAGTGCCAAGGCTGCGTAATCATAAAAACATGATGTTTGTATCATATTTTTAATCATTTTCGTATTTTTTTATTTACAAATGCGCATAAACTGCTTGTTTTTGTTTTGAAGCAGCTGATTAATTTTTGGGTAGCGGGTCAAATGAGTTGGTTTGCTTTTCAGGCTTCGAATATCTTAAAGATTTACGATATCTCATCCACCGTTTTGATCCATTACCAATTTTTGAATACAAATACACACGGAGCGATTAATCGTTTTTATGACCGGTTTTCAAGGAAAAGGGGTCAACTTAATGCTGACAATTTTGTAAATGAAGGGTAGTCAGATACGCCTTTTCAAAACTTTCCCTATTTTCACCTTTAAAAAATAAAAATGCCCCTGTGGAAACGCCTATTATTAGGGATGCTTCGGGGAATCCTGCTTTTTGTTGCCCATCTGAAGTATTATTTCAAGCTCTTGCTGAGCGTGTTTGGCAAAGCGCCGATCACGGTATTGGCGTATAGGGGTTACGGGCGCTTGGATCATGTATTCATGGAGGGGCGCGTACTCAAAAATAAAGTCATCACGACCTCGCCCGACGACTCGATGTGGCGCAATATTGTCAATAATTACAAGCGTTTCGGCAGTGCGGAAATACGTGGCGCGCAGCTGCGGGTGACTATCGGCGATAATGAATTCCAATTGACCACCGACCGAGAAGGCTATTTTTACCTTGATGCACCGCTGCCGCATCCGCTTGAAGCAAATGACCGAAAATGGCGCAAGGCGACCGTACAACTTCTACGCACCCGCCGCCGCGAAGTGCAGTCCACTGCTTTAACCAAAGTCATGATACCCAGTCGGGCGGAGTTTGGCGTCATTAGCGATATTGATGATACGATTTTAATTACAGAAGTTACTTCTGCATTAAAACTGAAAATGTTATATCTTACGTTTTTTAAAAATGTAAATAATAGGCAAACTTTTCAGGAAGTAGAAGCCTTTTTTCGGGCGCTGCAAAAGGGCAAGCTTGGCGAAAATCGCAACCCCGTGTTTTACGTTTCTAAAAGTCCATGGAATCTGTATGATTTTCTGGAAGATTTTATTGAACTGAACGACCTACCGCGTGGGCCGCTACTGCTGCGCGATATTGGGCTGTTGCCTCGTCATTTCCCTTTTGAATTTATGAATAAACGCTATCGAGGTCATAAAATAGCGGCAGTGGCTCGCATCCTGCGCATGTACCCTGATATGCCCTTCATTCTGGTAGGCGATAGCGGAGAAAAAGATGCGGAAATTTACCTCACGATTGCCAAGGCTTTTCCGGGGCAAGTCAAGGCGATTTACATTCACGATGTGCAGGACCCCCTGCGGCGGCGGCGCACTTTAAAACTCATTGCAGAATCCGGCGTTGATAATATCCTGCTGGTAAGTAGCTATCGGCAGGCAGCGGCAGATGCGGAGCGCCGAGGGTTGCTTGATCGTCATATTTTTGAGGCATTTGGTAGTGGGATGCGCTAAGCGCGGCAGCAATTATAAAAATGTTGGCTGATAATTTTATTAAAAAAGTATTGCACATATTTAATTTTGTTATTCAAGCGATTATAGTGTAATTGTTTTCAAAATATTTAACACGCATTACATTGTCAAATTACAAACATTCCAAACCATCCGGGCATCGGCTTTATCCGAATTTGGCGAAAGCAGTGACCGAGGCATTATACGATATTTTTCAGGAGGGGCATTATGCCGATAAGGTCATCGAACGGTTGTTAAAAAGCAACCCACAGTGGGGGTCGCGCGATCGCGCTTTCCTAGCAGAAACGGTGTACGACATGGTGCGCTGGTATCGGTTGTTGTACGAAATACGCGGGGCAGAGCCGCAAAATCATGCTGATTGGCTGCGTTTGTTCGGAATTTGGCGGGTAATCCATGAGGAGCCGCTGCCGGATTGGGAGGAGTTTAAGAGTCTTCATGTGGCATCCGTACTTGAAAAATACCGGCGCCTGCGCATTGTACGCGCCATCCGTGAATCCATACCCGACTGGCTTGACGAAATTGGCAACGCCGAAATCGGCGCCGACTGGGATGCTATGTTGCAAGCCCTTAACCAGCCCGCTAAAGTGGTACTACGAACTAATCTGCTCAAAACCAGTACAATAGCCTTGCAACAAAGCCTATTGAAAGAAGATATTGAAACCGACCCAATGGGCAATGTAGCCCTGCTGGTGGTGCGTCGGCAGAATTTATTTTCCTCCAAAGCCTTTCGCGACGGTTGGTTCGAAGTGCAGGACTATGCCTCGCAGCAGGTAGCGCCTTTCCTGAATGTGGAGCCGGGTATGCGGGTGGTGGATGCCTGCGCGGGTGCTGGGGGCAAGTCTTTACATTTGGCGGATTTGATGCTGAATAAAGGACAGATTATCTCGATGGATACGGACGCCCGCAAACTGGAAGAATTGCGCAAGCGGGCGCGTCGGGCAGGTGTGAACATTATAGAAACACGTTTAATTGATAACAGTAAGGTAATCAAACGATTAGAAGCCTCGGCGGATCGAGTGTTACTGGATGTTCCCTGTTCGGGGCTGGGCGTACTGCGCCGCAATCCAGATGCCAAGTGGAAACTCCGACCCGATTTTCTGGATCAAGTACGCGCTACGCAGCAGGACATTTTGAATAATTACAGCCGTATGTGCAAACCTGGCGGACAATTGGTGTATGCTACATGTAGCATTCTACCTTCGGAAAACGAGCGCCAAGTGGCGACATTTTTAGAAAAACAGACAGGGAAATTTGAACGCATCATGGAGCAGAGCATCAGCCCAACGGCAGGTTTTGACGGGTTTTACATGGCTTTACTGCAAAAGGTATAGCTCCGGCACAGGTATTGTATCGGAGCTAAATGATTGATAATGAGTCGTTTATAGCGACTTAAACCATTCTTGGAACTTTTCGCCAACCAGAGGGACAGGTTTCATTTGCCCTTGTACGGCGCCAATGAAGCCCATAATCCAAAGTACCAGTGCGAAAATGCTCACGACCCAACCCAAAAACGGAATGATACCGATAAAGGATAAAATGATGAGTCCCAGCATCTGACGGATGTGGAAAGAGGCATACTCCGACTTAGGGTTGTTTAGAATGAGCGCCACGACCCAGCCAATTAGGGTCACGTAAGCGATAATGCCAATGGTTTTAGGATCTGTTCCTCCAGTTGGAGTGCCTTGATTTCCGGTGTTTTCCATGATAAAAGCGGTTTTTCTGTTTGATGGAATAAAGGTAAAGTTACGTAATATTGTGTAGAAGCACAAAATTAGATGTAAACTTTTGGTTAAACCGCTGCGTTGGCTCTGCTAACCGGCCACTTTATTCGACCAGCAAATCGTTCGCCCGCAGCACTTCCCGCGCCTGTTCGGCGTGCTCTGCCAGCGTGTACAACTCTGCTGCGCCTACTGTTGGAAACATCGAATCTGGTTTTTTTACAATATGACTTTCGATACCGTGTTGCTTCAATACATCATCCGCAATTTTTGCCTGATATTCTTCTATCGCTGAGAACACCAAAACCCATCCTTCTTGCATAATTTTGTTGTTTTAAGTGAATAAAATGTGTAAAATTTGATATTGTAACAGCATGAAACTCGTGCTTGTTTTAAAAAAATCATATTTTACAATAAAATTATTAAAAAATATTACTCGATGCAGTAAAGATACACTTTTTACCAATTTTCACCTATTTCTAAAAGTCATCCACTGCTGGTGATCCTTGTCAGCGCTTTTCCAGTGTTTTTTTGCGTATTTGCTATTGGTGAAAAAAAAACACAACTATGAATATATTAATCATAGGCACGGGGGCTATTGGCACCATGTATGGCTGGGCTTTGCAAAATGCAGGGCACGAGATCGTACACTACGTGCGTCCGGGTAAGATGCACCTGCTCAAGGGGCGCACCATTGCTGTAAAATTGCGCGACTGGCGGCCGCGTCGTTTTAGGGGCCGGCATCGGGTGTATAGTTATCAAGTGATAGAAATGATACCCAATTGGCACGAATTTGATCTGATTCTGGTGCCAGTGGCGCACTATCAAGTGGCAGAACTGCTGCCGTTGCTACGTGACAAGGTGGGCAAAGCTACGATTTTATTCTTTGGTAATCAATGGAATACATTTGAGACTATTGAAGATATGTTAAGTGGGCGGTACCTATTGGGGTTTCCTCACCACGGTGGGGCAGTGGATGAACAAGCTGTGTACGGCATGCTCAATCGCCATGTCAGCCTATCAGCGCCTGATGGTGCCGATGCCACTGCGCTGGCCATGATAAAACAACTGCTGCAACTCGCGGGCTTTGCACCATTTGTGCGTCCGGATTTTAAAAACTGGTGCTATGTACACTTCGCCTGGAACTGTGCTACCCTTACAGAATCGGTCAAACAGGGCGGACTACATAACTATCGGCGTAGCTCGGCGGCTATCCGCGATTCTTTTCTGCTAATGCAAGAACTCATGGAGGTCGCGCGTGCTAAAGGCGCCGATCCGATGCGATTTCGCGAAGGGCGCATGGCTTACAGGCAGCCGTTTTTGAATGTGCTTATGACCTACCTTTTTCTCTCTTTGCCAGGGGTGGCGGATACCGCTAAGCTACATGCGCGCACCCACGCGGAGGAGCACCGCCGCCTGTATTGGGATATGCTGCATAGTGCACATCAGTTGGGCGTACCTGTTCCTCGGTTAGCGTCCTACGCTCCATATATGGAAGCACCCCCAGCAAAACTTACCTAAAAACCCCCATCCTGCTTGATGATGCGTTCGCTGAGCGTGGCTTGCCCATGCCGCAGCCGCACAATATAAAGCCCAGCAGGATAAGCCGAGAGGTCAAATTGTATCTGATTGCCTGGTTGCTCGTAGCCTTGTCGTTGTAGCAGTTGCCCCTGCATCGAGAATAGCTCTACCTGTAGCAGCCCCGATAAGGGTTGAGAAAACTGCACACTTACCATGCCGCCGGTTGGATTAGGTTGAAAACGAATGCTTTGTCCTTGCCAATATTGAATGCCAGTTGCCTCAATAAAAAAGTCAAAAATACCCGACGTAGAGAACCCGCAATCGTTGATCGCCGTCACCCGCCAATAATAGCCCCCCCCGCCGAGGGCCGGCTGTACGATGTAGCTGGTGTCAGAGAGGACGGCGTTGCGCACGATGTTGCTAAAGCGATCATCTGTGGCAACTTCTACGCGATAGGTAGAAACAAAAGGCACAGTGCCCCAGCTTAAAGTTGGCGACTGTTCGGTAGCGGAAGTGCCGTCGGCAGGGGTTAACAAGGTAGTCAATGCAGGCGTACTACGCAGGCGTAGCAGTACCTCATCTTGATTTGTGAATGTACCATCGCTCACCTGAAAACGAATGCGGTAATCATCTGGCGGCAGATTTTGCAAATTGGCCAGCGTAGCGCGTACGGTAGAGCCGGGGGGCACATTATTCGCATCCACATTAAAGGTAATCGGTATTTCTTGGTTTGGTATTACCTCGTAGCGCAATGTAGTGGGGGTGGCGTAGCCGGGTCCAACGGTCAGATTAAAAGAAGGTTGATTAGCAGGGCAAGCTGTCAGTAGTGGTGGTGTGGCCGCAAAACTCAAATCGGGAATCGTTGTAAAGGTCGCTACCGTCGGCGTGCTCTGTCCACAGCCGTTGATAGCTGCTACCTGCCATTGGTAAGTGGTACCGAACGCCAAGTTGCTCAGGAAATAGAAAGGTACAGTCACGGTATCGGTTAGGATTAATGTACCCGTTGTGTTCTCCACTCGGATGCTGTATAAATCAGCATCGGCAGCACTTACCCACTCAAAAGACGTGCTAAGTGGAATATTCCGAGAGCCGTCATTCGGGAATAGCAGCGTAACAATAGTTGGAATATTTTTCACCAGGACTTCAATTTCCGTGTTGGCAGTATCCCGACCGTCGGTGGCAATAATGGTCAAATCAAGATTGGCACGTTCGGTCAGATTATCAATGCGTATCCATACGGTGTCACCAGGTTGGGCAGGATTCGGCTCAAAGTTTACCGTTGTACCCGGAGGTTGTCCATTTGCCGAAAGGCGGACGCCCGTATTCGCAAAATCGGTGCCGAGCGTGACTGGAAAAGCAGTACCCTGTCCGATACAAAGGGTTTGTAGGCTCGTATCGGCGCGCACGCCAATATCTCTGGGGCGCACCGTGCATACCTCTATATTCCAAGCGAGCAAAGCGCCGCCATCTTCTGCTTCAAAATCTTGGACGCGGAGGCGCCAGTTGCCAGTGGCCGGGCTGCCGTACAATAGGGAAAACGGATCGAGCGGCTCGAAGACACCCGCTATGGCTGGGCGATCGCTGCAAGTATTTTCTAAATCGGCGGCGGAGTTAGGGGCATTGTCGCGAAAACTTAGGTTAAGATTTTCACCGTTGCAGCCGAATAATTCTTCGGGCGAGCCAGGGCGATCAAATAGGCGAACGGATCGGCCCGAAGGGGCTGTGAGTGTGGCGCGCAGATCACCTACCCAGGTATGCCGAATGTCGAGGTTATTGATACGAATACTGACTAAATCGCCCGGTAAATTTATTTGAACATCGGAATGGACGGTATTGGGGATAAAGCTAACAATTTCCTTGGGTAAATCTGTAGGGGTAGCGCTGGCGCAAGTCACATCGGCAGTAAAGAAGCGGCGCACCGCTGACCACTCGCCCGTAGCGCAACGGTTGCTGGCTCGCACCCGCCAGAAGTAGGAACGGAGCGGATCAAGCAAGGTGTTATTCCAACTATTGTCGGTCAACGCATTTAAATCGGCTACAATATCGGTGAATAAAGAATCGCGGGCAATTTGCAATTGGAAAACAGCGCCAGCAGCGAGCATCTCCCATTGAAAATCTGGATAAACCGAAATAGAAGACGCCTCATCAAATGGTGTTTGTAGCACAACATCCAACCCAGTAGGCAGGAGGAGCGCAAAAGTCAACTCGATCTGATTACTTTGTAATCCATCAGTGGCTTCTAACTGAAAGTTGTAAATGCCAGCATTTAAATAACCTAAGTTATTGATAGTCAACACTATAACACTTCCGGGTGCTACCGGATTCATGCTAAATGCAGCACTTGCACCATTCGGAAGACCATTCACAGTCAATTGGACAGGCGCTGTAAATGCTTCACTGACCGTAATTTGAAATGTTGGCGCTTGTGGGATGCAAACTTCCGTGTAGGGGGTCTCTGTGAGGAGCGTGAAAGCACAAGCAGACTGCCGGCGCCCCGACATTTGCATACGATCGGATTGAGCAGGATCGAGCCAGTCACGTAGCCTGGAAGTACTGTTATTGCCGCCATTCCACGATGGTCGGAACCAACCGAAAGCATCGTATCCGCCTCGATTATTACAGCTTGCCGAACCACCAAATAGCTGCCCGACAACGCGCTGCTCTTTATCAAATAAAGGCGCCCCCGAAGAGCCACCCTCGGTGGTGCCTACATCCCAACCAGCTACAATAAGGTAATTGCCACCAGGTATTGGGGTTGGGCCCGTGCTACGTTCGCCCGTATAGACGCCATCAAATTGAAAGCTAATGCGCTTCTCTTCTGTACCAGGATGATGCACGCACAATACGGTATCTGCGGGTAGTTCGGGGCTGCGCGACCAACCAGCAAAATAGGCATTCGCCGTGACAGACACGGGGTCGTCCAATTCTACCAGCGTTACATCGGTCAGGGCATAATTAGCGCGCAAAATAGCGCCAGTATTGAAGTCAGATAAACTGCCATCGCCGATGCCGCCACTTATAGGCGTGCCTATTTCTCGACAAACGCTTTGCTGAAAATTCCAGTACACCACCATAGAAGGCGCATTGGCCGCACTAACGCCACAGTGATTGGCAGTGATGAAATAAGGCTTGCAGTCATTCTGGGTGTTGTTCACCAGTACGCCGGTGCAAAACGTAGTGCCGCCAAATCCATACACTGCCACCGATTGAATAGCATCGCGATAACGATCCACAATTTCCCAGCCATCAGCAGCACCACAAACCACGTCGAGGTTGCAAGCTCCCGACAACAACTCCGAGAAGCCCATGAAGTCATGATGAACCGTTTTTAAATGTAATTGCAATGCAGTTCGCTCATTTTCAGGTATTTGCACTTCAAGCACGATTTCTTCGCCGGGTAGTACGGGTGTCCAAAGTTGCCCATGTGCTTCATTATCAGCCGTTGAAAAAGGGCCAATGAAGCGTTTGCGGTCGGGGCTGTACAAGAGCAGTGTACCGCCTGGCGGCATTCTATAGTGCTGAAAGCCCAGATTGAGCGAATGCGCCTTTGGTGATAGAATACGCAGGCGCCATAGGAGCCGACCGTTGGGTAGGTATTCCCAAAGCCCATGCGTGGCGGGGCTAATATTCACTTCGATCGTCTCGGCAAAGCGCGGCGGCACGGGTGCAGCCTGACGGCGCGCCAACTCGGCGGCACGCAGGGCATCATTGTCCTGCTCGGGTAGCGTAATGCGCGGTACAGCATCGAGTGGGGTTTTGGCATCAGCCAAGCGTGGGTCATCAGTTTGTGTATAAGCCGACAGTGCAACGAACAACGCCGCCGCAAGGAGTAAGGCATATTTCATAATGAATCGGTTTTGGGTGACATCAGGTACTGCCTATTTTTTAGGCACCATGTGTTCCCTATGAAAAAGTAATTTTGCTGAAAAATATTGCCCAGATCGCTATTTCAAATATCAAAAAAGTCGGACATGAGCGAATGCCGCATAAGCGCTACGAAGTTGAAATATTGTAATAAATTGATTATCAATTATTTGAAAACAAATGGGCGCGTTTTAAAATCCGCCGCAACTTTTTTTAATTAAATCGTATAGCTTTTATAGGAGTGATGCGTGTAACTAAATAAGATGGTGCAATTAGGAAAATTAATGTGATAATGAGCGTGTCGATATTAATCAATATGATATTCCATAATTCCAATTGTATAGGCGCTACTGCGAGGTAGTAGTTTTCTTCTGATAGGCGAATCAGCTTGAAACGATCTTGCAAAATACACAAGCCAACACCAATAAGGTTGCCCCAGAATAAGCCCGTTATAATGATGTAAGCAGCATAATATAGAAATAATTTTCGAATACTCCAGTTGGATGCGCCCAATGCTTTCAGCGTGCCGATCATATTGGTGCGTTCGAGGATGAGGATCATCAGGGCGGTGACCATATTGATAATAGCTACGATGACCATCAGGGTAAGGATGACCACTTCATTGATGTTTTGTAGGTCAAGCCATTCAAAAATTTCAGGCAATTTCTGGCGGATGGTTTCTGCGTACAAGTTGTTGGGCAGTTGCTCATAGTAGATATAATCGGTGATGATGGGCAGATCGTCAATGTGTTCTACAAAAATTTCAAAGCCACCCACTTCGTCATCCTGCCAGCCCAG
Source organism: uncultured Saprospiraceae bacterium (assembly GCA_937872405.1). Lineage (GTDB taxonomy): Bacteria > Bacteroidota > Bacteroidia > Chitinophagales > Saprospiraceae > JADJNW01. The sequence goes on from CALMSP010000070.1 coordinate 9,475, forward strand.
TATGCGCTGTATCTGTCGGATGTCCACCAAGGCAAATACCTTATCATATTCTTCTAAGCCGGTTTTATAAATGCCACACACCTGAAATCGGCGCTTGAGTTGCTCCCGCCCTTGTATAAAATGCACAATAAAACTGTCGCCTACATCAAGGCGCAAGCGGTCCGCGGTTTGTCGGGAGATCAAGACGTCAGCGGACATCGCAGTGTCGGGAAGGTTCAGTCGGGTGCCTTTTACCAGGTATTGCTGCATGAATTCCCAGTTGAAATCCTTGCCAATACCTTTGAGTAAAATACCTTCTATATCGGATTTGGATTTGATAATACCAGGCTTAACCGCAAATACCTGCACATGCTGCACGCCGCCGCGGGTGCGCGTTTCCGTTTCCCATTCAAACCCTGCGAAGCGTTTTGTTTTATAATATTCTACAAAGCGCAGCGTGTCGAGATGTGGATAAAATGGCTGGTTGGTTTTAATAGGATAGGCTTCCAGCAGGGAGCGGCTGATGTCGGTATCGGTGATATGAATATGCCCCCAGAAGCCAAAAATTTTACTACTGATTTCTTGCTTGAAACCAGTGATCAGAGCGTTGGTAGCAATCATAACCGCCACGCTGAGCGCCACCGCTACTACGGCAATGCGGATGATGAGTCTTGAAAAAGATTGTTGCCCGCTTCGAGCTACCCGTCGTGCTATAAAGTATTCTACATTCATGCGGGGCAAATTTACACAACAAAAATCGAAAACGGATTGATTGTTTTTCGGTTTTCAGCGTATTGATTGGTAGCAGTGATTATAGTTTGATAAATTTTTCATAACCATTGATCCGGCTTCGGCCTGTCAGGCGAATAAAATAAGTGCCTTTGGCAAAATTGGATAGCGCAATTTCAAATGTATTTGCTCCGCGCTCAATATCACCTTCGCCAATTTGTATCAGACTGCCTTTCGCATCATAGATATGCCAGGTAACGCGGTCGCGGATATTGGCGTCAATTTCCAAATACAGCATATCCGTAGCCGGATTGGGGGTCAGTCTTACCGCATAGCTTTCTCCTGTTGGTATGCGCGGTTGGCGGGTAAGAGCAGGCGGATATAATTGCGATGTTGGGATGATGGCTTTGGACAGTTGTGGATGGCTCCAACGTAATTGTGCTACGGCATGGCCGCCCAATTCAAAAAACTCCATTCGAATCGGATATTTTTTACCGGCTTCCAGCGCTATGGTGCCCGACAATTCCAGTTCTGCTTGGGGCACCCATCGGTCTATGAGTAGTTGGTCGTTCACCCAAAGGCGCACGCCGTCATCTGTGTTGGTAAAAAAAGTATAGACGCCGCTCAACGGGGGCATGACGTGCCCAAGCCAACGCACAGCAAAATAGTCATTGCCTACTTGTGAGGCGGGCCCACCAAACACCCAATTGAAATGGACAACCGAATCTAAACGGGTGAGCACGGGTTCTGTCGTGAATGCACTTTCAGGGGCTTGGCTGGGTAAAAAATTATAATAATTGCCCTGCAATCCGGTTCCGTCGCCAATCATCAGCTCGATTTTTTCAAAACGCGCTACAATATTTTGCTGATCGCCAGCGAGAAAGGTGTAGAAGATGGAGGTATCACCATTGGCCCAAGATTTGAAGACATAAGGCTGTCCATTCAGTACCTGACTACGTGGCGCCAGCACGATGCGCCGAATGCCCTGTACGCTGGTCACCAGGTAGGGGGTGGCTACGGTTTTCCCATCTACGTTGAGTGTAAGGCCTGGGGGTTCCGTTTGTATCGTAAAATTGGTTTTTACCGGCTGTACATCCCGATACACCGTGCGCGACAAGCCTTCGCTGTCTGTGGCTGTAAGATAAATTCGATACCAGACATTATGATCAATTTCGCCAACCTGCGGAATGCTAAAACTACCTGACGCCAAGCCTGATAGGGGATCAAGCGCAGGGTGGGTGTGCGCATCGTGGTGAAAATCAATACGCCAACTGAGCCGCTCAGATGATAGTTCGCCATCCTCTGCATCGGTGGCTGTGCCAGCAAACAGTAGGACATCGCCCGCCGAGTAGGTGGTGCCTGCTGCGGGTAAGGTGATCGTGGGCTGCGGTCGCGTGTTGGGCGTTACGAATAAAGTAGCCGACAGGCTGCTGATTGCGCCATCCGCGTTGCGCACGATGCATCGGAACTGCTTTCCGTCATCGCTCAAGGTCGCGTTGGATAGGGTAAAGCTAGCGGCGGTAGCACCTGGTATATCCTCGTTATTCATTTGCCATTGATAGCTTAACGGTTGCTTGCCCAGCGCCAGCACAGAGAAGTTGGCATCTTCACTTGTAGGCACCGTCACCGAAACGGGATGCAGTGATATGAAAGGCACACCGCTACCAGTGTAAGAAATGCGCCATAGCGAGCCATTACGGGTGCTGGTATTGTCTTCCATAGAGCCACCACCGATGCCCGAACGCATCAGGTAATACAAATCGCCATTCGGAGCCGTTAAAATATGAACCGGCTGGTTCAGACCAGTCATGAAGGTACTTTCCACGCGGCCATCGGCAGGGTT
>CALMSP010000071.1 GCA_937872405.1 uncultured Saprospiraceae bacterium
TATTTTAAAAAAAGCCTTGAGCATTTTCAGCCAAAAGCCCGAGCGATGAGCTATCTAATGATTGAAAAAATATCGGCTCAGCACCCTGCATCCCAAGCGCCCAATGAAGTTTTTGTAGGCAACATCACCTACATTCCCCTGCTCGACGGCTCTTTTTTGTACCTTGCTACTTGGCAAGACCAGTGCAGCCGCAAAATTGTGGGTTGGGAATTGATGGACAGGATGCCTACTGATTTGGTTATCAAATCGTTGCAAAAAGCCATTGACCGCAGAAGCATTCCCAAAGGCTTGATTGTACACTCTGGTGGAGGAGGTCAATACGCCGCTCATCGCTTCAAACAGTTACTCCGGACCCACGATTTTCAGTCCAGTATAACGCGCCAAGATAACAACCATTACGACAATGCCATGGCAGAGCGCCTGCAAAGCCGAACTCTTAGAAAAAGGCGCTTTTGCCAATTTTGAGGAAGCCTACACCGAGATTTTTGAGTATATTGAAATTTACTACAACCGCCAAAGACGACATTCGGGTATTGATTATCAAATTCCCGAGCAATACGAACTGCTATGGAACTGAATACTTATCAAATTTACCGTGCGGGAAAATTAGACAAACAAAGAAAACAACATGAAATTAGGAGCATTTTCGATCAGTCTTAGCGTAAAAGACTTAAAGACGTCAAAAGAGTTCTACGAAAAATTAGGTTTCGACGTTTTTGGGGGAAGCATGGAACACAACTATCTCATTATGAAAAACGGCAATGCACTCATCGGACTTTTTCAGGGAATGTTTCAAGGCAATATTCTGACCTTTAATCCGGGTTGGGATGAGCACGCAAATAATGTGAAAAATTTTGACGACATTCGTACCATTCAGAAATATCTTAAAGATAGTGGACTTACGCTTACAAGCGAAGCTGACGAGAAAACAGAAGGACCAGCAAGCCTTATGCTAACTGACCCTGACGGTAATGTGATTTTGTTAGACCAACATCGTTAATTTCAATCATATGAAAGCAAACGGTAAAACAGTAAATGAAATTTTGACCAACCTCCCCTCGGATAGGGTAGAACCTTTTAACAAACTTCATGATGTAATTGTCAAAAATCTACCAAAAGGTTTTGAACCAGCCATCAGTTATGGTGGATTGGGTTATGTTGTTCCGCATACAATTTATCCGGCGGGCTACCATTGCAAACCAAGCGAACCTTTGCCATTTGCAGGAATTGCTTCGCAAAAAAACGCTATCAATTTTTATCATATGGGTATTTATGCCGATCCAAAACTTTTGGATTGGTTTGTAAAGGAATATCCCAAGCACAGTAAGCAAAAATTAGATATGGGAAAAAGCTGTGTTCGCTTTAAAAAATTTGATGAAATTCCCTATCAACTGATTGGTGATTTGATGCAGAAAATAAGCGTGGAAAAATGGATAAATATTTATGAGTCGAACTTGAAAAAATAGAACAACGAACCGCTAACAATATTTACGCGCAAGCGGAGACTTTGTGCTTCATAGCTCAAGGAAGTGCTAACATTTAAATTGCAGTGCTTTGTAAAGAAAGAATTTAGTAATAGAAATCCGCTACTCCACACACACAACCAAACCATTGGCGGCAATAATAATGAAGAAAGGAATTATCATATCATGGTTTTTACTAATTGGCTTTATCGCTATTTTATGGATTGCAAAACCATTGAGAGCTTATCTTTCAACAAGTTTATTCGATGTACTAACTGCAAAATTGATTTCAGACATTTTTGTTAGGGCAATTTTGGTTATTGTAGTAGTAATATTGATTCAAAAATTTAAACTCGTAGCATTTTCTGGATTAACCACCTGGCGAAAAATTAAAAACATTCAAGCAGCCTTGATTGCAATTGTTTTCATAATTATAGGTATTACAAGCAATTGGCACAAATATTTTAATAGCCCAAACCATTTACTGCTATTATTCGCCATTAAAACTTTATCCGTCGGAATTGTTGAAGAATTATTATTCAGGGGGACGATATTTCCTTTATTCATTCAATCATTTGAAAAATCAAAAAGAACACTTTTAATAAGTGCTATCCTTTCAAGCTTATTATTCGGATTAATACATTATGTAAACTTATTTAGCCAACCCGAAAATTTTATTGGTATTACCTCCCAAGTTTTCTTTGCAACATCAATTGGAGTGTTTTTCTGTGGGCTAATGGTCAGAACAGGAAGCATATTGATTCCGATTGTTATTCACGCACTAATAAACTTTAGTTTTGGAGCAGGTGAATTAAGTCAAGCAATAGAAAAGGCTTCCGAATTCAACAATATATCTTCTCTCACAGATTTGAATACATTAATACCAACAACCATATTTTTCACTTTCATCTTTATTGGAGGAATTTATATGATTAAAAAAACAGATGAAGAAGAAATAATAAAAAAATTGGAAATTACATAAGCTATAATGAAAATGGGTAATACCATTAAAACAACGATACATAGCCCACGGTTTAAACCATAGCCCACGGTTTAAACCGTGGGCTATGGTTTAACGCTTTATTTGACATCAATAAAAAATTAATAAAGAACTAATAAGAACGGATTTAAAAAAAACGTAGCATTGATTTCAATTTTGACCATCGGATTTGCTTTGAGAATAGCAGCAATAGTAGCAGACCCTTTTCTTCACCCTTGGGATGAGCGATTTCATGCTTTAGTGGCAAGAAATATGATGACAGACCCCTTCACGCCTATTCTTAGAGTAAATCCGATTACGGATAATTATGATAAATTTATATGGTGTTGTAATCATATTTGGTTGCACAAGCAGCCATTGTTTATGTGGCAAATGGCGTTAAGCATGAAAATATTTGGGGTTTCGGAATGGAGCATGCGACTGCCAAGTGCCATTATGGGGACGCTTTTGATACTTCTTATTTATCGAATTACGATACTAATAGGTGCAAGAAAACAAGTTGCATTATTAAGCGCATTACTTGTAGCTTGTTCCAATTTTCATTTGAAAATGATTGCAGGTATTCACGGTATGGAGCATAATGATGTGGCTCATGGTTTTTATGTGTTAGCCAGTATTTGGGCTTTATTTGAATATAATAACTCGAAAAAGTGGTATTGGGTTATGCTGGTTGGCGTTTTATCGGGTGCAGCTATATTAAACAAATGGTTAACTGGGTTATTGGTGTATTTGATTTGGGGCGTAATTTTGTTAATATCAATTTATAAGAAAGAGCCAGTCAAAAAACAAATGCTGCTTTTTGTATTTTCATTGATTGTTTGTTGTATCGTTTTTCTTCCATGGCAATTTTATATATTACATCGCTTTCCTGACTTAGCAGCATACGAATACGAATTTAACAGAAGACATATAACGGAAGCATTAGAAGGACATGAAGGAGGCTACTTTTATTATTTCAAATATCTGAAAGATTTATTTGGAAAATATCTTTATTTCTTCATACCAATCGGCATGTTATTAAGTGTGCAAGAGAAATCTATAAATAAAAATTTAAATCTGGGTGTTATTACTGCAATTGGATTCGTTTTTTTGTTTTTTAGTATCATTGTAAAAACCAAAGTGGACACCTATTTATTTTTTGTGGTTCCTTTGGCTTTATTATATATATCCATTGCATTAGATTATATAAATAGGCTTTTCGAAAAATTGTTAGAACCCACCTATATAGCACCGCCGGTAATATTTACGGTTGTAGCTTTTCTCAGCCTCAACCCCCAATGGATGATGGATTATTTATCACCAAATAATGAAGAACGAAATGGGCGTATATATAATGCCAATATTTACAGAAATCTAAATAATGATTTACCTGATAGTGTTCATGTAGTTATGAATATGAACTCATTTGAAGACATTGATGTAATGTTTTATAACAAAGGGATTACAGCTTATCATTGGACGTTGCCAGCAGACGATTTTAAATCTTTTGAAGAAAGAAAAATACCAATCGCCGTTTTTCAATCACATGGAAATTATCATCTACCCGAATATGTAATGACCTATCCTTATGTGCATATAATTAATAAAAAATTGATAGATTTCTAATAATAACACGTAGGAGCAGCAGGCAGGAGTAAATAAAACTGTGTATTTTTATTAAACTTTTGTAATTTAGCCAGTAGAAGTGAAAGAAAAATCCTGCTCTTCAGAAATGCTCAAGACCTTAGCGGAAATGGTAAAACGACTTCAATAGCATCGGATGGCGCGTGAAAACTTGATCACTTTTAGACGCTTAAGCCGACATTTTGAGTAAATTTGACCGAGATAAAAATATAATGCAAAATAATTTGAAAACGCATCATAAAATAATAAACGGCGACAGCCGGCAAATGGCTGAATTGCCTGATAATTCGGTGCATTTGGCCATTACTTCGCCACCCTATTGGCAGCTAAAGGACTATGGAACTGACAACCAAATCGGTTTCCACGATAGTTATGAAAATTACATCAATAACCTGAATTTGGTTTGGAAAGAGTGCTACCGGACTCTTCACAATGGTTGCAGGTTGTGTGTAAATATTGGCGACCAATTTGCCCGTGCTGTTTATTATGGCCGTTATAAAGTCATTCCTATCCGTGAAGAAATTATCAAGTTCTGTGAGAACATCGGGTTTGACTATATGGGAGCTATCATTTGGCAAAAAGTAACCACTTCCAACACTACAGGCGGTGGAGTTCAAATGGGGTCATATCCATACCCAAGAAACGGTATTTTGAAATTAGATTACGAATTTATTCTTGTTTTCAAAAAATTGGGTGATAGCCCCAAGCCAAGCAAAGAACAAAAAGAACTTTCAAAAATGACTGCTGAAGAATGGAATACATTTTTTGCAGGACATTGGAATTTCGCAGGTGCGAGGCAAAGCAGACACATGGCAATGTTCCCGGAAGAACTTCCAAGACGACTAATCAAAATGTTTTCTTTCGTTGACGAGACGGTTCTCGACCCATTTGCAGGAAGCGGGACAACAGCATTGGCAGCAAGAAACACCGACAGAAATTCAGTTGGTTATGAAATAAATCCTGCATTTATTCCTATCATCAAAGAAAAATTGGAAGTTCATCAGAAAGACCTGAACGGAACGACTTATGAGTTTTTGCAACAAACCCCATTAATAACCGACTTTGAAAAGAAAATTCAACAACTTCCTTACATTTTTAAAGACCCGCATACGCTTGACAAGAAAATTGATGTAAAGAAACTTCAATTTGGTTCTAAAATTGACAAAGACAGTTCCACTCAAAGAGAAGAATTATTTACCGTTAAGGAAGTTATCAGCCCTGAGAAAGTAAAGTTGAATAATGATTTAGTTGTAAGACTAATTGGCATAGAATCTTACCCAAGAGGCTTTAAATTTTTGGGAGAAGATGTCTATCAAGAGGCAATCAAATTTATTATTGATAAAACTAATGGAAAGAAAGTATTTCTGAAATTTGATGAAACGAAGTATGATAATGACAATGAACTGCTGGCTTATTTATACTTGGAGAATAAAACTTTTATCAATGCTCATTTACTAAAAAATGGATTGGTGAAAGTAAACGAAGACCAACGGTTCAAGTATTTGTCAAAGTTTCAATCGCTTTTTAGAAAACGTGATGAAGTAATAAAAGAAAAATTAAAAAAATATCGCTATGGTTAAAAAGAAAAACTCTAAAGAATTTGGAAAGAAAGAGAAAGTTCTCAACTATGCAACACAAACCTATCAGCTTTCAAGACCCAATAAAGTTGGTGCAGTAATGGCTCTTATTCGTGAGTGTCAGCCGAAAACCATTGAAGAATGGGAGAAATGGTATTTTGAAAATGCAAAAACTGACGGAAAGACACCGAATAAAATCACAAAAGAAAGTTTGGAGGAGCTTGGAGAACGGCTTTATGTAAAAATCAAAGAGATTGTAATTCCTGAATGGACGGAAGCATTTAACCAACTTACCTTGCAGGACTGTATTGATTACATTCATAACCTAACTATCAACAGAACTTTTGATGGATTTATCAGAGAGAAATCTGTAATTGAAGACAATCTTGTAAAATCGTTTCCGAATGTAAAATTTGAAGAAAGCGACCCCGAACTTGACCACGCAGGCGACATTGATTATCTCGGTTGGGTTGGGGACAAAGCATTTGGTATTCAAATAAAACCTGTAACAGCAAAATCAAATTTTGGAAACTATTCAGCAACCGAGCGAATGAAAGCAAGTTTTGACGATTTTACCAAAAAATTTGGTGGTCAAGTTTTCGTTGTTTTTAGCATTGACGATAAGATAAAGAACGAAGAAATAGTAGGACAAATCGCCGAAGAAATCAAACGACTGACCAAGTGAGAACAAGAGCCACATCCGCCAAGGGAATGGATACAGCACCATAAAATAAATGCCTACTAACAGAGGAAAATATCTTTAAAAAAAATTGCACTATCCAGCGAATCGTATCTTGTTCAGCTCAGTTCCCGAGTCATTTTCATCGGTATGGCGATGCACTTTTTTTCCATGTAGGTCATCATGCGATCAAGCAGACTGCGGGTGGTAGCGTCCAATTGGTCTAAGTCTTTCCGAAAAACTTCCTGCAAGGCTTTGGATTTCACCGCTTTTATTTCTTCGGGTATGCGACTCATGGCGCGTTCCATCTGGCGCTGCCGCAGCAGGGTAGGAAAGGCTTCTATGTGCTTGGCCATCATTTGGCGTGCTTTTTCGACCTCTTTTTCGCGGAAAGCCATATTTTCTCCAGCCAAGTGCCGAAGCCCATCTATTTCAACATAATGTACATTAAAATTAGTCACAATGTCTTGTGCAACATTGTGCGGAATAGCTAAGTCAATGACGAGTTTGGTATCTTGCTCGCCTTGCAAAAGGTGTGCATATAGAGCAGGCTGAATGATCGGATCGGTAGCGCCTGTGCATACGAAGAGGCAGTCAAAACCTTCAGTATAAGTTTGCAAATCGTTAATAGATAGTGCTTTACAGTTTATAATTTTGGCTAACTCTTGTGCTTTTTTCAAACTTCGATTGAATACGGTCACATTTGTAAACTGATGTTTGAGTAAAAATTTGGCCACCAGCGCGTTGGTCTGACCTGCGCCAATGAGCAGCATGCGAGCGTCTTTGGGGAGTTGGGTAGCTAATAACTTACGTATCGCCAGCGAGACCACCGACACGGGCTTATCGCCAATGCGCGTATGGGCGTAAATTTCCTTCGCGCATAGCACGGCACGCTGAAACGCGAGCCGAATAGTGTCGCCGCTTAGTCCCCATGCTTGGCACTGGTCGTAGGCTTCGCGCAGCTGCCCGAGTATCTGTCGTTCGCCCACTACAAGCGAATCAATCGAAGCAGCTACTTCAAATAGGTGCGCCACGGCTTGGTCGCCTTCGTACAATTGCACCGCGGCGGCCACATGCGATTTATTTAGTTCAGGATTTACTTTTTGTAAAAAATAGGTTGCAAATGGAATATCAAGCACCGTTTTTGATATAAAAAAGTACATCACACGATTGCAGGTCGCTACATAGCACAACTCTTCCAATCCCACATCTTGCTTTAGGCTGTTCAATTGAGCGCGCAACGGCAGTGTTTCTGTTGGTTTCATCACGAAGTTGCTGATGTCCCTCAGCGGTACCGATTTATGGGTGATTGTGATGATTTTTAAATGATTTAACATCGTCTTTGATATAATTTTACTTTTCGCTTGTAATGAAAACTTCTGCAAAAATAAGCGGCTAATGGCAGGTATGTGTCAAGAAGGTGTCAATTGAAAACAGGCATAACAATTTGGACAAATTCTAAATAAAAGGTGTGCAACGGTTAGTTATGTTCAATAAGGTAAAAATTTATCTACACTTTTCAAGCCTTTCACGCTCAAGCACAAGGAGTTTAGTTTATTTTTGTGCGATTTTGAAAAAAAAGCTGCGGACACCACTAGGCAGCGCCCATTGTCAAGTTTTTAAAATAAAAAAACCATGTATCGTACGCACACCTGCGGAGCACTTCGCATGAGCCATGTAGGACAAGAA
>CALMSP010000072.1 GCA_937872405.1 uncultured Saprospiraceae bacterium
TATGGGCATCTGCTGGTGCAAGTCATAGTAATAGCTGTTTTTTGTTTGTTTATGATTACAAAATTATAGCCCTGGCAAGGCTTTATCCGTGATGCCGGTCACATCGTAGGGTGACTTTTGTCATTAGGAAAGGATGATCTGAAGATGCTTATTTTTTGCGCAATAATTCTACGCGCAGCTCCGGGTGCTGCTCCCAGAAGTCATTGTAGAAAGAGCCGCTGGGCACAAAATACATGGTTTTGCCGAAGCTGCCTGGTTTTCGGAGTACAATGATAGCTAAGCGAAAGAGCAGGAGGTCGCGCTCAATGATGCGTTCTATGTTGCTATATGGATAGCGAAAGTGTCGAAAATAATTGGTAACATATACGAAGTCGTCATCCATTTCTACCCGTTTTAACCGAAAAAGCGTAAGCCCCATCAGTGCAACCAAGGCAGCGTAAGCCGCTACTATGCTCCAACGTGCTGCCCCACCAGCCAACCCATATATAAGCATAGCAGATACCGCCGCACCTCCAAGTGTAGTGAGGAAAACAGGTATGAAAAACTTATAAAACAAAGTTAAATTAGTAGAAACTCTTTGCATGTTGTTGATCGGTTATAGTCACCTGCCTTCCCGCATTTGCAGGGCGCGCATTTCTGCGGCTTCGGCTTCGGCTTGCTGGCGCTGTACTCTTCTCGATATAAATATGCTTAATTCGTAAAGTATAAATAGCGGAATACCAATAAGAAACTGCGTAACGGCATCTGGAGGGGTAAAGATACCTGCAACAATCAGGATACCTACAATGGCATGACGACGATACTTGCGCATCCCTTCTGGCGTTACCAAACCAATTTTGGATAAAACATATACTACCACTGGTAATTCAAAAATGATCCCTGCTGGAATGGTAAACATCACCATATAGGTAATGAGCGACGATAGCGTAGGTACATTCTCTACGCCAGGAATGGTATAACCTGCCAACCAGCGCACACCGAAAGGTGCTACAATAAAATATCCGAAAGCTACCCCAAAAAGAAAGAGGGAAGAACAGATGAATACGGCTCCTCTTGTGGCCTTGCGCTCCTTAGTGTATAGGCCGGGCTTGATGAATTTCCATAATTCATTGAACACATAGGGAAAACCTACTATAAACCCGCCAATAACCGAAACTTTTACACTCGTAATAAAGGATTCACCAAAACCAATCGCTTGCTTCTTGAATTCGGGCGGCGTAATGCACATCGTATCCCCCAATCCGAGCCAGTGCGACAAACTGCAGAACATTCGATAGGAAATAAAATTCTTGTGGGTAGGGCCAAAAATAACAGTATCAAATAGCCATCCCTGAAATACAAACAACACAATACCCGCCACAACAATGGCAATCAGCCCGCGAATGATATGCCAGCGCAACTCCTCCAGATGATCGAGAAAGCTCATCTCCTTCCCACGGTGCTGCTCCATATTGTCCACATCTATCTGATCCAGCGGCATGCGTACATTTTTTTGATGCCTGTGAAATTAAAAACCCTGATACGTAATGAGCGACATAAAACTCTGCAAAAGTACAAAAAAGCGCATAAAGCCATCCTTAAAAACGCCTTGCTGGTGCAATTGTTCCTGAATTTCAATATCTTTGTTATCGGAATAGCCCCGTTAAATACATACAACCCTTCGCAAACCCAAACAAACAGTGGCTGCCTGCGTTGCAGAATAGACATTTGATACGTCCCTATTTTCCCAAAACTGAAAATTTCCGAATAAATGAACACACTTAAACACTACACGGCACTATGCAGTTGCCTACTATTCACACTTTCATTGTCTGCTCAACGCAGCACAGAAGGTGGGCTTTTTGTAGGCATGGCCAATTATCAAGGTGACTTGGCGCCCTCGCCGGTAGCTATTGATCAATCAAAACTCGCTCTTGGGGGGCTGTACCGATACATGATGACCGACCATATTGGGATCAAAGGCTCTGTAACCTGGGGACGAATTGCTGGTGACGATCGCAACCGACCAGGCTACAACCCACGGCAACGAACTTGGACAATGACCAACAGCATCTTGGAGATGGCAGTGCATGGCGAATGGTTCGTGTTTGGTACTTCACGCTATGGCAATACGGGACTGCATTTGCGGCAATACTCGCCTTTTCTTTCCGTAGGTATTGGCGCAGCATTCACAAACCCCAAAGTGCGTGTGCCGGCGGAAGATCGAGCCAAGCTACCAGAATCCGGCGCTACTTCTACCTTTTTGGTCGTGCCATTAACTGGCGGCTTGCGTTTGGACATTTTAGATGATTTTGTGGTGATGCTCGAATTTGGATCCCGTATTACGTTTTCTGATTATCTGGATGGCGTCAGTAAGAACGGCAGAAACACTACCAACGACTGGTACATGTTCGGCGGCATCAGTTTTATTTACATCATCAGCGAATCCGTAGGCGGAAAAGGTAACCGATGGTAATACTTGTACACATCGGTACGCTGCGTATCGCAACTTTGTACAGCGCACATTTATGCACACAACGAACTGGGGAATCATCGGATTGGGTAGAATTGCCCACAAATTTGCAAGCGACCTAAAGCAAATTCCGAATGCTCGACTGCATGCGGTGGCATCACAATCTTTGTCGCGCGCGCAGGCCTTCGCCGAGGAATACCAAGTACCGCATGCTTTCGGCAGCTACGATGACATTGTCCATTGCCCTGATTTACACGTCGTATATGTCGCCACGCCGCATGTACAGCACTGCGCCAATACCCTACTTTGCTTGCAACACAGTATCCCTGTACTTTGTGAAAAACCCTTTGCCATGAATGCGCAAGAAGCGCAACAAATGATTATGACGGCGCGGGCGCAAGGCACATTTTTAATGGAAGCACTATGGACGCGCTTTTTACCCACCATCGAAAAAACGCTCCAAATTATTGATGCAGGTACTATTGGGAACGTACTTTCGATAAAAGCCGATTTTGGATTTAAAGCACCTTTCGATCCTCAAAGCCGGATTTTCAATCGTGCCTTGGGTGGCGGTGCACTGCTCGATATTGGTATCTACCCGGCGTTTCTGGCGCTACTACTATTGGGGCAACCCCAGCAAATAAAAGCATTGGCCCAGCTTGGCTCCACGGGCGTGGATGAAGACCTCGGCGCTATCCTACAATATTCGGATGGGCGACTGGCACACCTACACGCTACCTTGCTGGCTCGCACCAAAACCGAAGCCTTTATCTATGGCGAAAAAGGCCTGATTCACCTGCACACGCGCTGGCACGAGCCTACTTCGCTCTCCTTGCTGCTGCCCAACGAACGCCCACAACTGTTTCAGTTCGACTTTAAAGGATACGGCTATGCGCACGAAGCGATGCACGTCATGCAATGCCTACAAGAAGGTAAAACCGAAAGTCCTTTATTGCCAATGGATTTTAGTTTGGAGCTGATGACGCTACTCGATGCTATTCGGCAGGAGGCGGGCATTCACTACGATCATGTCGGGATGCACGAATAGGCAAAAAAAATCTGACTCCAAATGCGTAAATTTTCCTAAATTTCTGCTGCTTTTGCATGATCTGCTTTTGAATAGAATCGAAAAACCATTCTTTCACGGTTGGCGGTCATACGCCGCTCAAAAAAAATTAATATGTCGCCTCTGTCCCCATTCAAATTAATTAGCCTCGCGCTGCTACTGCTACTCGCGTATAGCTGCGCCGTGAATCCAGTTACTGGTCGTAAAGAATTGATGCTGCTCAGCAAAGACCAAGAAATTGCGCTCGGTATTGAATCGAATCCGCAGATTCTGGGCATGTTCGGTGCTTATGACGACGCAACACTGCAAAACTTCATCACTGAGAAAGGCCAGCAAATGGCGCGGATATCGCATCGCCCGGAGTTGAATTATACATTTCAAATTCTGGATTCACCCGTAGTGAATGCATTCGCTTTACCCGGGGGGTTTGTATATTTTACAAGGGGTATTTTGGCACATTTCAACAATGAAGCCGAATTTGCAGGCGTACTGGGGCATGAGATTGGTCATGTCACTGCGCGACACTCTGCACGACAATACAGCACGCAAATTCTGATGCAGGGCGCCCTGCTGGTCGGGGTGGTCGTATCGCCTGATTTTGCGCAATACGCGGACGTAGCCTCGACTGGGCTGGGGCTGATGATGCTAAAATTCGGACGCGACCATGAAACCCAATCGGATGAACTGGGGGTAGAATATTCCACTAAAATCGGCTACGATGCTCGTGAAATGGCTAATTTTTTCAAAACCATTCAGCGCTTGAGCGGCGATGGCGGGCAGGGTATTCCAACTTTTTTATCTACCCACCCCGATCCAGGTGATCGCAACCGCAAAGTTGGCCAATTAGCTTTGAAATGGCAACAGAAACTGAATCGAACCGATTTGAAAGTGAATCGGGATAATTATCTGCGCATGATTGACGGATTGATTTATGGCAACGATCCGCGCCAAGGCTATGTAGAGGGTGGCGTTTTTTATCATCCGGATTTAAAGTTCCAATTCCCGGTGCCGCAAGGATGGCAATACGAAAATATGCCTTCCCAAGTGCAGATGGCTCCCCAGGATGGTAAAGCCTTAGTGATTTTTACCATAGCACCACAAAAACAACTGTCTGAAGCAACCAATGCCCTGACGCGCGATACGTCCTTGCGCATCCAAGATCGCCAGAACGCAAGTGTAAATGGGCTGCCAGCGATCATACTCGTCGCCGACCAGCGTGCGCAGGATGGCAACACCATTCGCTCGCTCATCTATCTGATTCAGTATGGAGATCTGGTGTACAAATTTTATGGGCTTGCCTATGCCAACGATTTTAATACGTATCGGAATGTGTTTGAAAATACAGCCCGCAATTTCCGACAACTAACGGATGCAGGAAAAATTAATGTAAAACCAGAGCGGGTGCGCATCAGAGCTGTCGCCCAAAATACAACGCTCGAAGCAGCGCTGCGCGACTTTGGAATGTCGGCGCAGCGCATGAAAGAGTTATCCATATTGAATGGCATGGAACTACAAGACCAAGTGGTTGCTGGGACGTTAATTAAAATCATCGGGCAGTAAAAAACGCGGATCGCAACTCTTTGATGGTCTTTTGCTTTATTCGCCCTGCCCCAATGAGTAAGCGCGCGTCCCATTGATTTCGTAAAGATTTTCGGTTTTGATGCAATCCAGCCCGGCTTCGGTCAAGCGATTGAGCAAACTCGTAATGG
>CALMSP010000073.1 GCA_937872405.1 uncultured Saprospiraceae bacterium
CCGCCACTGACCTGCACCTCCAGCGCCGCATCCGAAGTGCCTGCGCAGCGGATGGGATTTTGCAAATTAATAGCAATATTAATTGGTGCAATTTGTTGACTAATCATTACAGTGCCAACAGCCGAACAGCCTTTTTTATCCGTAACCGTAACGCTATGCTGACCGCTGCTAAGTTTACGCGCCGTTGGGGTGGTTTCACCATTATCCCATTGAAACATAAATTCACTTGCATTACCAGCTATAATCACAGAAGCAACGCCATCGTTAGCGCCGGGCATACGCTCCTCGCTTTCTGCTTTTACTTGCACTTCAAAGCGTGGATTAGCAATGACCGCTTGTGCCACCTTTGACTTGCCTTTACTATCTGTAACCGTAACTGTATAGGTGTCTGGTGCTATCCTTTGAGGGTTGGCGCCGCTTAGCCCACCCGACCAAGCATACGTGTATGGCGGCGTGCCGCCTGTCACTTGCACTCGCAGTGCGGCATCGGGTTGTTCTACATTACACCCAGATTCCTTCTCTATAATACAATTGACCGTAATGGCAGAGGCTTTTTCAATCAGATACAATCCTTTGTCCTCCGTACCAACCCAGATAGCATCTTCCTGATCCACCGTAATCCAGCTTGCATACTGACTGGTGTAATATTCAATTGGCCCGAATTTACTATACATTTTCGCCTCAGTATCAAACCTCGTAATCACTTCTGAAGCAATCCACAATCGGCCCTGCAAATCTATGGCAATGTCTTGCATAGCGCCCTCTATGTAGCGTGTATCCACATCCACTGGAACCCAAGCGCCTCGGCTACTCACTTTCCAAAGAAAATCATCGCCCAGCACCCACGCTTCCGAGCCATACGTCACCACTCGTTCAAAGCTGAAAAGTTTTTCTTCCAAACTCCAGCGCCCGGCCTTACCCAGCAACATACCCTCTTGCGAGCCAATCCATACCCGGTCGCTGTCATCTATTAAAATAGTATTGATATAATTCGACTTGAGCTTGGAGTTTTTGTTGTTGTGCGTGGCAATTAGTTGTAGCTTAGGGTGGTATTTCAATTGAAATACGCCAGCTTGCGTAGTGCCAACCCAGAGTTCCTGTTTTTTCTTGTCGTAAAAGCCAGCGCTTATTTTACCAAAATCCTTGCCCAGCAAGCCTTCCAGTTCACTTTTTTTCCAGCGCAGGTCATGATTGCCTCCAGGCAAGTTCAGCAGCGATTGCTCATCAGCAGCAAGCGTTGACACATTGACCAAATTGATTGCCCTAACCTCAAATAGGTCCTTGGAGGTGGCTACCCACTTTACATTATTTTCATCTACATGAATGTTTGTAATCGGATAGCGGGTCTCTACTGGCAGGCAGCGCGTCACCTGCATGGTTTCTTGCGCCTGCGCTAAAGTGCTAATAGATGCTAATAAAAAAAATGCATAAAGCCACTGCCTTCCTATGCAAATGTGTAGTTGCTGTAATTTCATGTGCGGATATAACTTTAAAAAGTCGTCTTGCAAAAAAGGATAGTGGGTCAAAACGGTTATTTTGTTGTTCAGATTTCGCAAATCTCAAAGATTTACGAAATCACATCCACCCA
>CALMSP010000074.1 GCA_937872405.1 uncultured Saprospiraceae bacterium
GGATTCGTTAGCCAGCGTCAGCTGCAATAACCTACAGCGTGGCAGCCGTTTGTTCACGAGCGTCACACGCGGGGCTGGCTACGATTTTATCCTAGCAATGCAAAAAATCTGCCCAGAAGTGCCCAGAGAAACACCTCGGGAAGAACGCTTTACGGGCACCGTGCTCGATGCCGATAGTAACCGACCAGTTGCCAACGTCACCGTACGCGCCTTAAATGGCAATGTGAGCGTGCGCACAACCACAAAAGGACTTTATGAATTATCGTTGCCGGCCAGCCTGCGTGATAGCTTCATCCGGCTGGAGTTCTCTGCAAAAGGCTACGCCGCTCACACCGAAGAACTTCGCTTGCAAGAACCCCTCGCGCCAGTAGCCTTAGAACCCATACGGCAAGCAAAAGAAACTGTAGAAATATTCATCGCCAACAATGGTATGCGCGGGTTGCGCACAAATACAAACCGCACCATTCTGCCGGCACGCTATTACAATATCGAATTAGACCCTGCCAGCGGACTCTACCGCGTACAACAAATGCGAAACACCGGTTTGGAAATGGGCTACGTGGATGCGCAAGGAAAAATCGTGATTCCAATCGAATATCGCGTGCTGGGCTTCCTGCGCGATGGGCTGATTCTGGCGGTCAAAGAGCGCTACGGCTATCTTGACCGATACGGAAAAATTGCCATTTCCTTTATTTATGAAGGCGCCAACGATTTCAATCGTGGCGAAGCAGAGGTCATTCAACTGTTGGAAGGGCAGCGCTTCACTTTCATCATCAATAAAGAAGGGCGCTGCATCCGCAGTTGCCCGCCTGAGGATTCTTACATTCGCATCAAATCGGCAACGGTGGAGCAACAAATGAAATTTGCCGAAAATATTCCAATGATTATCCTCTATTTTGACTTGGACGCCCCCGAATCCGGTTCTCGTGCTACGGATACTCGCGTCAACTATACAGAAGTGTACGCCGAATTGCTTAAAAATAAAAACCGCTTCAGCGCCAGCAATATCGTACAGCAAAACATATCGGATGCCCGCGCCATAGACGACTTTTTTGCCGGCGTGCAAGCTAATTACGAGCGTCTTAATGAGGCGCTTGGTACAGTTTCTAACTATTTGCAAAATACCAAAGGGCAAGTGGAAATTACCCTGCGTGGCTATGCTGCGGGCAGTGGCGCTGCTTCTGTCTATAATCAAATCTTATCGGCGCGCCGTATCAGTGCTGTCCGCAATTCTATCAATACCTTCAATAAAAATGAACTGCAGCGATACTTGCGGGCGGATCGCATCAGAATAATTGAAGAACCCCTCGGCGATTCGCGCGCCCCCGCACCAGGTAAGGGCAACACGGACCTCAGCGGGCGTAGCCTGAATACGCTTCGGGAAAATCGGGTGGAAGTAATCATTCGATTTGCCAACTAATTCCATTAGAAATGGTAACTGATAGCAAGCGGCTTGGAAGTACTTGCTGGCTTTAAGCACCTGCTACTGAATGATACGGATTTCGATGCTGGGTCAAATGGGTGGATGTGATTTCGTAAATCTTTGAGATTTGCGAAAT
>CALMSP010000075.1 GCA_937872405.1 uncultured Saprospiraceae bacterium
CACGGTTTGCTGAAGCGCTTCGGCCGGCAATTGCATGATGGTTTCGCCAGTGAGTACGCGGCCATTATGTTGCAGCCCGCTTTCGTTAGCAATGGTGAGCGCGGTTTGCGGGTAATCGCCGGTAAGCATTTTAACCTGAATACCAGCCTGATAAAACTGAGCCAGCACACCTTGAATGCCTGGCTTGGGCGGATCATACAGTGCCACCAATCCCAAAAATTGCCAGTCGAAATCGTCCTGCTTTTCCGGAAAACCCGAACCCGAAGGCAAGGCCTTCGCTACACCGAGTGTGCGGTAGCCCATGGCTGCTAATTCTTCGGTGATACGGAGTATATACGTTTCGATGCTTGCTGGCAATCGAGCCATGCGCAGCACCCGTTCTACGCCACCTTTGCACGCAACAATTCGTTGCTGATCATGGCGCTCCCACACATGCGTCATAACCGGCGGTTTGCCTTCCAAAGGGTATTCCTGTATCATTTGGTGAAAGGGGCGTTCATCTTGGTGCGTATGCTGAGCATAAGCCTCGTGCAATGCTATTTCCATAGGGTCAAAAGGGTGGGGTTCGCTGGCCCACATAGCGTAACTAATTACCTCATTATCAAGGTTTTTAATAAAATCATTAGCAGTAATTTGCTGTTGTTGGGTATAATCATAGATAGCGGCTAATTGCATTCGATTCTCGGTGATGGTTCCTGTTTTATCCAAACAAATAACACTCGCCGAACCGAGGCTCTCCACTGTGACTGGCTGCCGCACCAATAGCCCAATACGACTCATTCGGTAAGCTCCGATAGCCATGAACGACGTAAAGGCAACAGGGATTTCTTCTGGGATGAGCGACATGGTCATCACTAATCCGAATAACAGACTGATTATCAGATCATTCGTTGCGAAATAATTGATGCCAAACACCAATATGAAAGCTAATAGCCCAGCCAGCGCCATATGCCGCACAAACCGACTTACCTGCGCTTGCAATAGCGACCGCTGCTGTCCAACGTCTTCCATGCGTTTACCAAGTCGGGCCAGCTCGGTATGGCTACCCGTGGCGCGCACCTGTGCATAGCACATGCCTGCGGTGACGGTAGCGCCCTGTAGCAAGGTATCGCCTGCAACTTTATCAACAGCAACGGATTCTCCGGTCATAATTGCCTCATTTACAGCAAGATCATTCGCTTTGAGCACTTCTGCATCGGCAGGTATTTGATCGCCTTCGCTCAGTATGATGATGTCATCCGGCACCAATTCTTCCGCCGGCAGCAGTGTCTCCTGCCTTGCCCGCAAGGTTCGTACTTTCCCTTGCGTGTATTGACGCAAACTCTTGATAGCACTGGTACTTCGCATTTCCTGATACAAAGAAATCGCAACTACCAAAGCCATTGCAAACAGCATAACCTGCCCTTCGTACACATTGCCCAGCAGAAAATACAAAGCGCATATCAATGCTAAAATTAGAAACATAGGCTCGCGCACAACCTCCCACAGCATGCGCAAAAAAGTGCGTGCCGCGCCCGTATAAATGGTGTTAGTTCCATAGCGCTGCCGGCGCTGTTGGGCTTCTTCTACACTCAAGCCATGCCAAGGCAATGTTTCTGGCAGTATCTTCATGCAATTGTTTGTTTAATCCTTATAAAGGTTCGCAATAATCAGGAAATTTGCAACATGGTGCATACCATAAATTGTGCAAAGTCAATACGCTACCACCCAATACTAATTCACAAATAACTGATAATGAAACATTTAACAAAAAAATATAACTAATTGAAACTATTCGCAAAATTAAGAGCGCACCGCATTAAACAAAAAATGTTCCTACCGTATTTAATGCTTATGCATTTACTTTAAAGCCATCTTGATGGCACTGAACGCATTACTGGCATTCGGCGCGGCCGCAATAATGCGCATATGCTGGCGTAACCATTTGCAATCGTGGATTGTACGATTCTATCCGAAAATAATTCGGCTCTTCAAACGAACCGCTATTTTTCTAAAAACACCACCCAACCCATCCGATACCGCTCACCTAAACCCTTTTATAAGGTTTGGTGTTATGTGTTTTTCAATATTTTAAAAAAGCTATCCATTTTTGGCATAAGCCTTTTATTTGGAATGGTTTTTGACAAATTGTGTTTATAATTTCTTAAAATTTCGAGGTGATGTTGTTTTCTTAAAGAATATCCCCTAATATTGTTTGTGCTAATTCTGATAGAACTTACAAATATGAATAACGGAAAATTTTCACCGAAAGTCAAGCAAATCCTCAATAAGAGCCGGGAAGAAGCGATTCGGCTGGGGCACGACTTTATCGGTACAGAACACTTGCTGCTGGGCACGATGTCTGAAAAGAACAACTTGGCAGTAAAAGTACTGGAATCGCTGGATGTAGATGAAACCGACCTTCGCCAGATGGTAGAGGAGTCGGTACAACGTGTAGCGGGCAACCATGCAGAACTGAATATTGGCGGTATTCCCTTCAATAAACAGGCTGAAAAAGTATTGAAAGTCACCGTCCTGGAAGCTAAAATGCTCAAGAATGACGAAGTGAACCCAGAACATGTCATTTTGTCTATTTTAAAGCACAAGGACAATCCGGCTTCTAAAATTTTAGGACGATTTGACATAGACTACGATATTTTCAAAGCAGAACTGGAATACGTTAAATACGAACAGGACTTCTCGGCTTCTGGGCCCAGCAATAATAGCAAGTTGGACCCCTACGCGCAGTCACCATCTGACCAAGATGATCCTTACGAGGAGGAAGAGGGGCAATCTGGGCGCTTTGCACAACAACGCAAAGGCAACACCAAGTCGCGCACTCCAGTGCTTGATAACTTTGGTCGTGACATCACCCGCTTGGCAGAAGAGGATAAGCTCGATCCGATTATTGGCCGAGAAAACGAAATCGAACGGGTGTCGCAAATCCTTAGCCGGCGCAAGAAGAACAACCCGATTTTGATCGGCGAGCCGGGCGTAGGCAAAACAGCTATCGTGGAAGGTTTGGCGCTACGCATCATTCAGCGTAAAGTATCGCGCACGCTCTTTAACAAGCGCATCGTTATGCTCGATCTGGCTGCACTGGTGGCAGGTACCAAATATCGCGGGCAATTTGAGGAGCGCATGAAAGCCATTATGAATGAGTTGGAAAAGTCGCGCGACGTTATCCTGTTCATTGACGAAATTCACACTATTGTAGGTGCGGGCGGCGCTACTGGCTCCTTGGATGCCTCCAATATCTTCAAGCCTGCGCTGGCCCGAGGCGAATTGCAGTGCATTGGTGCTTCTACCTTAGATGAGTACCGCCAGTACATCGAAAAAGATGGCGCATTGGATCGCCGCTTCCAAAAAGTGATGGTGGATCCGCCATCGCCCGAAGAGGCGGTGCATATTTTGCATAACATTCAGACTAAATATGAAGATTTCCATAATGTGACTTACTCAGATGAAGCGATCAAAGCCTGCGTAAAGCTTAGTGACCGCTACGTGAGTGACCGTTTCCTGCCAGATAAAGCTATTGATGTAATGGATGAAGTAGGGGCACGGGTACACCTGAAAAATATACACGTACCGAAGCATATCGAAGAGCTGGAAAAGCAAATTGAGGAGCTGAAAGAACTGAAAAACCAAGCTGTCAAAAATCAGCAATACGAGAAAGCAGCTGACTTGCGCGACAAAGAATCCAAGCTATCGCGTCAACTCGAATTTGCAAAAGTGCAATGGGAGGAAGAATCCAAAACCCGACGCTATCCGGTTACGGAAGATGATATTGCCGAAGTAGTGTCCATGATGACAGGCATACCCGTGAAGCGGGTGGCACAAAGTGAAAGCAAGAAATTGGTCAACATGGAACAAGACTTACAGAGCGTCATTATCGGTCAAAACGAAGCCATTACCAAAGTGGTGAAAGCTATACAGCGCAACCGCGTGGGTCTGAAAGACCCCTCTAAGCCGATTGGTTCCTTTATTTTCTTGGGCCCTACCGGCGTTGGGAAAACGGAATTAGCCAAAGCGTTGGCGCGTTACCTCTTCGATTCAGAAGACGCCCTCATCCGCATTGATATGAGCGAGTACATGGAAAAATTTACCGTCAGTCGCCTAATTGGTGCACCTCCTGGTTATGTGGGCTATGAAGAAGGCGGGCAACTAACCGAAAAAGTACGTCGCAAACCATATTCGGTTATTCTGCTCGACGAAATCGAAAAAGCGCACCCCGATGTGTATAATATTCTATTGCAAGTATTAGATGATGGTCAACTCACGGATAGCCTCGGCCGCAAGGTGGATTTTAAGAATTCGCTGATCATTATGACTTCCAATATCGGTGTTCGCCAATTGAAGGACTTTGGCCAAGGGGTTGGCTTCTCTACCAAAGCCCGCTTAGAAGCTGCCGAAGAGCATTCTAAAGGAGTGATCCAGAACGCTTTGAAACGCACCTTCTCACCGGAGTTTCTCAACCGTATTGATGACGTTGTTATTTTCAATAGCTTAGGTCAGGAAGAAATCTTCCGCATCATTGATATTACCCTCAAAGATGTGCACAAGCGCCTCGATGGTATGGGCTACAAGCTCATCCTAAACGAAGAAGCGAAGCAATTCCTTGCTGAAAAAGGTTTCGACCCGCAGTTTGGTGCTCGGCCGCTGCATCGGGCTATTCAAAAGTACTTGGAAGACCCCTTAGCCGAGTATATACTGAATGAAAATCTGGCGGAGGGTACAACCTTAGAAGCGGTGATGAATGAAAGTAACGACGGGCTGACCATCACGGTACCGAAGCCAGTTAATACCAACGTAGAAGAATAAGTCATTCAAGAGCTACATGCAACACAGATATACACCTGTTGGCATCATCAGATACCAGCAGGTGTATTTTGTTATCTGGAGCGTTTGCTTTAAAACAAATATAGCTTTCATAATCTGTAATTATTTTATTTTCAATAAATTAAAAGCAACGCACAATGCATCCATTAGTAGAAACTAAGTATTGCTTGGCTAATTTTTTAATTTCAATAAGAAAAAGAACTTTTTTTAATAATTTCGCATTGGCAAACATTAAACTGTAATTTGTATTTTTTCACAAAAAAATTCGCATTTGGCAAAGAGACCATCTTTAAAAGATTCTGAAAGAAACCAATTCAGGATCAACGATCAAATTCGCGTGCCCGAAGTACGGCTCGTTGGCGACAACCTCGAAGAGATCAGCAGTATTATTGGGCAATCTATTGAATCCGGCATTCTTCCCACCCGAAAAGCCCGCGAATGGGCTGAGCGTCTGGAACTCGATCTGGTAGAAATTTCACCTAATGCCCGCCCACCTGTGTGTCGGATTGTTGACTACAACAAATTCCTGTACGACAAAAAGAAAAAGGAAAAGGAAATTAAGGCCAAAGCCGCTAAAACGGTGTTGAAAGAAATCCGCTTTGGGCCAAATACCGATGACCACGATTTTGAATTCAAACTTCGCCATGCCAGAGGCTTCCTGGAGGAAGGTGCGAAAGTAAAAGCCTACGTGCAATTCAAGGGGCGCGCTATTGTGTTCAAGGATCGGGGCGAGTTATTGCTACTCAAATTCCTGAAAGAATTAGAGGACTTAGGCGCTGCTGAATACCTGCCCAAGCTGGAGGGCCGGCGAATGCACACGGTAGTTGCGCCAAAGAAAAAATAAAGCATCACGGAATATTGAGCAGCTTATGCGTCTGAAGGCTTAGCCGCCACTGCGGATGTGCCAAGCAATACTGTAGGGTCAATTGTGTATGGTGCTCGCGGTATGGGCCATCCATAGGTTGTAGAAAAAAGTATTGAAAATCAAGCCGTTCGAACAGCTCTGGCATAGCACCGGGCTGCGGAAAAACCAATTTTAGCTCGTGCCCGGCAGTCACCACTAAGTCAGCACCCGCTTTAG
>CALMSP010000076.1 GCA_937872405.1 uncultured Saprospiraceae bacterium
GCGACCACCGAGATCTACACTCTTTCCCTACACGACGCTCTTCCGATCTCAATGCACATGGTAGGTATTGTTGCGATTGAGCTTGTACATATTGGTATTCACATAATCCAATGGGAAGTTCTCGGCGTCGTTCAGGTGCTGCGATAAGAACTCCGTAGGTTTACGCGCATCCAGGATATACGCGGCCCGCCCGGCAGCGTGGCGCTGCGCTAATTCTGTAGCCGTGATGGATTCAATGGTATCTATTTCTTTGCCTGCCGCCTGCCATGCGCTGACGCCACCTTGTAGATAGCCCAAGGTATTATCGTAGCCTACGCGCGCCAAGCGAGTGACGACTTCTTGGGCACGACCCTCATCGCATACCAGCACGATTGGTTGCATCAAATCTGGAATCAACGCGCCTACCCAAGGAGCAAAATCACCGTCAATACCAATAAAAATGGCATTTGGAATGAAGTCCTTCGTGAATTCATCTTGGTGACGAGTGTCGAGCACTAATGCACCTTCACTTTCTACTACCATCTCAAAGGCATCGGGGCTAAGAGCTACGGCGCCGCGATTGAGTACTTCATCAATACTACCGTAGCCTTGCTTATTGAGCATGGCATTTTTAGCGAAATACTGCGGCGGTGGCAGCAGTCCTGCCGTTACCTCTTGGATAAATTCTTCGCGGGTCATATCGGCGCGCAACGCATAATTGGTGCGTTTCTGGTTGCCTAAGGTATCCCAGGTTTCCTTGCTCATACTCTTACCACAGGCCGAACCCGCGCCATGCGCCGGATACACGAGTACATGATCTGGCAAGGGCATAATTTTACTGCGCAGACTATCATAGAGCCAACCCGCTAAGTCTTCTTTCGTGACGCTGCCTACCTTCTGTGCCAAGTCGGGGCGGCCTACATCGCCAATGAAGAGCGTATCGCCCGTAAAAATGGCATATTCTTTACCGGCTTCATCCAGCAATAAAAATGTTGTACTTTCTGGCGTATGCCCAGGCGTGTGTAATACCCGAAAAGTAAGCTTTCCAACTTTCAATTCCTCGCCGTCGCGGGTTTCATATTTTTCAAAAGAAGTTGTCGCACCGGGACCATACACAATAGTGGCGCCCGTTTTTTTTGCCAAATCAAGGTGCCCAGACACAAAATCTGCATGAAAATGCGTTTCAAAAATGTATTTGAGCGTAGCACCTTCCTTTGCCAGCTTGTCCAGATAGGGCTGCGTTTCGCGCAAAGGGTCAATAATAACGGCTTCTCCCGCACTTTCAATGTAATAAGCGCCTTGGGCTAAGCAACCCGTATAGATTTGTTCTACTTTCATGGTGTTCAATATTTTATGCCTACGAATATATGAAACGATCGTCATAAATGCTTGGTTCAATCCCCATTTTTATACTTTTACCTGCGCTTGCAGTTGTTTTACCTCATCCCAGGCGCCGCCATTATACACCTGCTTTAGCCCTTGTGCTTGCAGAAACGACGCTGCCTGCCCGCTACGATTGCCGCTGCGACACACCAGCACAATGGGATGCTTCATGTTTTTAAAATCATTTACTTTGCTTGGTACACTGCCTAAGGGAACATTAATCGAACCCTTGATATGCCCAAAGAAAAATTCAAACGGCTCGCGGACGTCCACAATGACCGTATTCGGATTGGTTACAACATCTTTCAAATTCATAATCTGCTTTTTTTTTTAAAATGATGATGCAAAGATAGGCGAGCGCACAAGGCAATATCAGTGACCGGCGTCACAATGTGCATCAACTAAATAAGCGCATCGAATTTTTTTAAAAATCCGATACGCTTATTTAGTTTTTTTTAAAAAAAGCAATTGTTACATTATTTTGCTTTCGCTAATTTTTTCAAATCCAATGCTTCCATTGCCTGGCGCAGGTCTTTTGCCGTAATGGACTCCCCTTCCAAACTTACAACGAACCGATTGTTAATCAACAGGTTAAGCTGCCCGCTTTGCTCTTTTTTATTATACGATTCAAATGCTTTGTGCCCATCTATAACCGTTGTACGCTCGTAGCCGTCGTCCGATTCGCGCTCAAAATCCATGTTAGCCCACATCGCCAGCCCAGCAATTGTAATCGAGGAGCCGCCGCCATCCACTAAGTTCACCCGCACGGAGCGTGCTGCTGTTTCATACACAGCACTGGCCGTTGACATGTTAATTCCTTGAAAACCAGACTTTTGTCCATCTATACTTGTTCGCGGCATACCGAGCAATTTATCGGGCAGAATCGCTTGCAGTGCCTTATAGTCCATCACTTCCCCCGATTTTAAGTCCCCTTTGCCCAGTTGCGACAAGGCTTCTCGGGCCGCTTTTTCCAGTTCATTCGATTCGAGCGTAACCGATGCCGAACCACCTTCCGAATCGCTTTCCACCGTAACGACGGAATCTTTTTGTCGGGATGCCCCGCCACAACTCTGCCAAATCAGGGCGCTGCTAAGCAGCAGTAAATATAGCCATGTGTTTTTCATAATGTTGGATGTAAAATTTATAAAATTTTGATAATCAGTTTTTAATGCCTTCATTTTTCTTTGAGTGTCTTCAACGCATCATATTACAAACGCCAGTAGCCGCTGTAAGATTATCTTGACAAATGCTTATATGTTGATAAAAATCATTTCATCCCTATGTCAAATATCATTTACTTTTTAAATCAAATCGCATTACATTGAATCAAAACAAAGGATTGTGATATTACTGATTATTATCGGTTTGTTGCTATTCGTTCTACTCTGGCTGCTCGTGATGCCCCTAACCCTTCGGGTGGACACTTGGCGGCAGGATTATTCACTGCGCTGGCAGGGAGTGGGGCGGGTAGCACTGCTGGTACATGATGACGAATTGGTTGTACGGGTGCGCATTGGGTGGTGGCAAAAAGATTTTTTTCCGCTACGCCCGTCAACCCGCAAACCCAAACCCATACAGCAGCCAAAGCTCAGAACGAAAGTCCGACGCAGCTGGCGCCAATTGTCGTGGCGAAAGGTACGCAATATCCTGCGCAGTTTTCGGGTACGCCGCTTTCGAATCGAACTCGACACCGACGATTATGTATGGAATGCTTTTTTGTACCCGCTGTTTTATTTTGCGAACCGCTCCGGAAGGCAGTTCTCTGTAAATTTTGAAGGACGCACGAACCTGCAATTGGAAGTAGAAAACCGATTGATTCGTATGCTTTGGGCCTTTTTATGGTAATCATTTTTAAAACCAAAAACATTACAAGCCATGAAAGTCAATTTTGAAGAATTAATTCCACAGATAACCGAATTTTTGAAGTCGGAAGCTAAAACCGAAACGGTGATTGGCACGCAGTTCCAATTGGGCGAATTCTCTTGTGTACCCGTAATCCGGCTGGGCATGGGCTTTGGCTCGGGCGGCGGCGAAGGAGAAGCACCCAACAAGCAGGGACATGGCGAAGGTGCGGGTGCCGGCGGTGGTATTGGCATTGAGCCAATTGGGTTTCTTGTAGCTCGTACCGACCAAATTTCGTTTATCGCTACACGTTACGCATCGGGTCTATCGGCAGCTTTTGAAAAAGTACCTGACCTGATCGAAAAGTACATGGAACAACAGAAACGAGCCTAAAAACGATGCAATACTTGAAAAAGTATCAAGTGGTTTCCTGTGCGGGTGCATGGGAAACCACGTTTCGTTTTTGGGGGTCGCTAACTAAAAATTGTAAGTAAATCCTATGCGAAACGAAAAAGGAGGATTGATATCATTTTCAGGGTGCAGCAGATTGTACAGCAACAAAATCTCGTAGCCAAACTTATCCCCGCTGTTATAGCCTGCTCCTACATGAGCATTCGTGCGCTCGCGGCGCAGCACTTCGATAGAATTGCCAGAAATGGCGTACACCGGCGCGTTTTCAAATTCATACTCTACGTGTGCAAAAATCGTGCGCAGCACCTTGTAGCGCGAAAAGACACCCGCTGCCCAATACAAAGAATTGGTAGTTTCTACACTGCCTCCACTGCCAAATGGACGAAACCGATAATGATCGTACTGTAATGATAAGCGTGGTCCTATCGAAAATTCTTCAAAGATTTTATACCCCACCATCGGTGATACGCCAACACGAAAAAGACTGGAAAACCCGTCGTTGGCAAAGCCTACATTTAGGCCACCGCCATACCACAGATGAGTGGCAAAGCTGTTAGTTTTAGCGGCATCGCGGCTACTGCGCACCGTTACCTGTGCATTCGTCATGACGAAAAAGAGCGGCAGCAAAAAAACGGTTAGAATTATTTGTTTCATGCGTCTGTATTTAAATTCAAAAAGCAAAAGTACATCAACAAAATGACATTGTAAATACCTTCATTATTTTTGGAACTGTGGCAGCGTTGTATTTAGTAAGATAATTGACCAAGCGGCATCACACGCTTTGGCCACTATTAGCTGGCTCGGCTGCGCACCCATATTTTGATTTCCTCTAATCCTTTCATGCCTTCCAGTTCAGACGAAAGGCGTTCAAAAATGATGCG
This sequence comes from uncultured Saprospiraceae bacterium, assembly GCA_937872405.1. Taxonomy (GTDB): domain Bacteria; phylum Bacteroidota; class Bacteroidia; order Chitinophagales; family Saprospiraceae; genus JADJNW01. The sequence goes on from CALMSP010000076.1 coordinate 4,497, forward strand.
CTCATCTTTCGGACGAGCGTACAGGGCTTGCTTCAAATAGCGAATAATGATTGCTTCGGGCGACTGGCGTTTGTCTTTTCGACGCAAATAGCGTTCTGCCGACTGGATGAGGTACTCTGCCACCTGCCGATTGTCGAGCTGGTAATGCAGCACAATCTGAAAAATGCGCGACAAGGACTGAATATCCTGCCGTTCTTCTAACTTTGGCTCATTCAAAATGCGATTCACCCATTCCAACGCTTTCGGATAATTTTTTTCTAAAAAATATGCAATAGCGATATTATAACAAAAAGTCAATTCGCGCGATTTGGTAATGTTGGCTCCATACTGCTGCAGCCCAGCCTCAATATCAGGTACCATGCGGATCACCTCGGCGTACTCCTCGCGCACCAGATGATACAGCATTTCCAAATAATACACATTCTGAAAAATGAGCGCCCGCAGCCGGAAACTTCCCGTTTTAGTAGCCTTCATTTTGTCGAGCGCTGCCGGAAACACATCTAAACGCTTGAGTAAAAAACAGTTGTTCAGATAATTATTGAGCATATTGATATAGCGCTCCGAATCTTCTTCGATCAGCTCAGGATGGGATTCGTATAAAGCAATAATGGCATGTAAATGTCCGTTTGCTTTTTGATAATCGCGTTGCAAATTGGCATGATTGAAGCAAAGCAAGTGATAACAGATCACTGCCTCGTAAGTACGATCGGTTGCTTGAATATTCGGAAAAAGCTGCTCTGCCTGTGCCACGACCCCATTCAAGGACTGCAAGGCTTCATTGTGATTGCGATAATTAAGAAAAATAGTTTCGTACAAATCAAGCATTTGCAAGCGATACTGAATGCGGCGCAGCGCGTTATTGGAGTCGCTCTGCTGTTCGCGGATGATTTCATTTGCTTTGTTGGAAGTATAGCGCCGCGTCATTTTTCGCTCTAAGAGCATGATTTCGAGCAGGTGCATATCATAATGGTAAGCGGCGGCAATTTTTTTCGCTTTCCGAATCAGTTTGCCAGCTTGCTGCAGTAGCCCTTTTTCTAATAGCACCTCAATATCGAGCCAAAGCTCGTGTAGGGTGGTGCGTGCCGACTTGCCAGCATGATAGCCCCGCAAACTGCGCAGCAGCAGGTTGTACAGGTAGTTTTTGCTGGAGGCCAAATTTCGAGCAAAATCCGTTTGGCCGAGGCGGCGCTTCACCTCTATTTCATTGTAACAATCCAGCGCATCCAAGATGTTAAACAGCTTTAAATATTGATTTTCACCGTTTAATACATGGCGTTTAGCAAATATTTTAAAATGTCGCTTCTCACTTGCATCTAAGGCCTGTATCAAATCGTGTAGGGCATCCGATGTGGGCATGATTGCTTATTTTTGTAGTTTTTTAAATAACGTATCTTATTGATTTAAAATTGTTTATGAATTTCAAAAACATTATCAGACTTCTTAAAAACACCAAAAACAAATTTGCAAAAGCATATATTTGAGAATTATCTTTGTGTCGGTAATAAGGGGTTGACGAGTTGATGAGGAAATAGGGGGATGGCGACTGTTTAAAATATAATCTCTATAGTCTAAAATTTTATCAAATAATAATATTCCTTAAACCTGTTTCAAAAGCTTCGATTACATGAAGAACAACACTAAAAACTACACTTTACCCCGATTGGGTTTGCTGTCACTGGTTGCGTTGCTCTTTTTTCAATGCAAACAACCGCAGCCGGCGAACGATGGCGGCATCATCATTGATGATGTGGATACGATGAGTTTTTCTATCGTGACGGACGATGTAGATACGATGAGTTTCATGATCATCACGCCGGTAGTAAAAAAAGACGGGCAAGTTGAAAAATCAACGATTGTGATTGACAATGTGGACATGGCGCGCATCATCATTGATGATGTGGATACCGCCTCTTACCGCCTGAAACTGAAAGAGCGCCCCAAGCGCGAGGACTCGGTGCAGCAGCAGGCGCAGTAAAGTAAGGACTTCCGGGTGGGGTTCCGTTTTGTGTATGTGCATGGACGCACCCCACCAATATCATAGCCATTATTACAACTTACCAGCAACTATCTCTTCAAAATGTAAATGCGCATGGGCAGGCGTAGCCAGCGCGTAGTGGCTTGCTTGTGCATAGCCTGAATGCAAAGGTTTCCCAATGATTCGTAAAACCCATGTACCTGTATAACTGCAAAAACCAATTTCGTTTGACACCATGACTCCCTCATGAGTCTGTAATCCCATGTTATTAATCGAAGCGTTATAAAGGGCGTTTTCCGCTAATCCGAATTGCCGATGGAAGACGCCCGGCTTCGACCTTTTTCCCTCCCAAATTAAAAAATGATTTAGCTTCTTTCCTTAGAGCATGTTTAAATTTCATACTTTGGTCTGCAAATGTTCATCTATGGAACCTCACTTTGCCTTTTTCTCGCTCCGTAGCGCTGCTATGCAGCTCAAAAAACGCTTCGTGAGAACCCAAATCTGATCATTTTCGACTTCAAAAACGAATTTTAAACATACTCTTACTGATTTCCGCTTATTTTTGCGCCTATGCGCATACACGGAATACCGTTTGCGCAGATGTTCCAACGTATCTTATAATTGTCATAAAATGTTGAAAATCACTTTCTTAAAAAGAACAAACCACATCGCCTTCAATTGAAAATGCAGTAAAATTATGTCCCGATTAGAACAATTACAAAACCTGTTGCGGGAGTCGCCGAACGATTCTTTTTTACTTTTTGCTATTGCGAAAGAATACGAAGGCGCGAGCGAAAAGGATCAGGCATTACATTATTATTTACAAATAGTAAATAATGACCCCGATTATGTAGGCACTTATTATCATCTGGCTAAATTATACGAGAAAATGAGCCAGCCAGCAGAAGCCTTAGCTACCTACGGCACGGGCATGGCGGTGGCGCGTAAAGTGGGCGACCAACATGCGCTGGCAGAGCTATCATCCGCACGGCTCAACCTCGAACTCGGCGCAGATGACACCGACGATTAGCGCAGGAGGGTCACGTCGCCCCGAAGCATATCGCTGTATTCATTGTTATTGCCGATAGCAGTGTATCGCAGCCAAAAAACATACACATCAGCGGG
>CALMSP010000077.1 GCA_937872405.1 uncultured Saprospiraceae bacterium
GCTACGCCTCATTGTCCATTTTTCAAAATCATCATACATTCTGCCTCACTACCTGAAAATTACGCATTTAATGTACGACTATTTATTTAATTCTATGTCGCATGAGGGCAGTTTTTTTATTAATTGCCCAATGACTGCTTTTGTTGAAGCGGGTTGCCAATCTAAAAATATGGAAATCTGGGTGCGAGCAGTTTAGAATATAAACGGATTTGGTATATTTGATGCTGCCCGAATTGGGAAAGGCTACAAGCATATAAAATAAAATATGGATACCTTGTCACAATCCTGGATTTATCAAAATATTCTTCCGCTCGATGCCGCTACAGTGGACTTAGCCAAGCTCGACCAACACGGCTCTGCCTTAGCCTACACCTGGATAGAGCAATTGCTGCAGCAAGGGCATTTCAAGCTGAGCGCACAACCGGATTTCAGCACCGCAGCAAAAGTGCGACATCTGTACACCACTTCTCGCAATCAGGATCGGGTAAAAGGCTACCACGAATTGGGCTTCGGCTATCCGATTGTACTATGGCAACAGCAAGGCAAGCCGATGGCTGCCCCCATGTTCATTTGGCAGTTAGAACTAACCCCTACGCCCGACACTGCCGATGCTTGGCTCTTTGCGCATAACGCCAACAATTTCATAAGTTATAATCGAGCACTCGTGGAGCACTTGATGCAACAAGATATACCCATCGAGTCGCTCCTTACCCGAACCATTCAACAAGGCACTATCCGGGCCAGAGCACTCGTTGATTGTTGCCTTGAACTGGCAGAACTAGCAGGCCTTGACAATACCGCGCAGCAACTCGCCGTCATGGAGGCACCGACAAGCGACGAGGCACTGACAGCTCTACAAAATCGAGGCACGATACTTTGGTCGGGCGTGGTGGGCATGTTTCCCCCTCAACCCCTCAATCCTTACGCCACACCTGACATCAGCGAACGAACGCTACCAGAACCAACCGGACACGAATTCGGTCTTTTGGATACAGACCCCGCCCAGGTCAGTGCATTCAAAGCAACCCACAACAATAATTGCACGTTTATACAAGGCGCTTCCGGCTCCGGCAAAACCCATTTGCTGCTGCACCTGCTGTCCAATGCGCTATCCAATGGCAAACGCTGCTTAGTTGTAGCGGAAAGTTTTGGCTCATTGCAGCAAATTCAAGAGCGCTTGGCGCAATTAGAACTGGCAGCGTATAGCTTTCTGCTACGCAACGGCTTCACCGATAAAACCATATTGCTCGACTTGCTGCGCGCTGTAGCCACGGCCGAACCCGCCGAAACGGACTACGACGAAGCCGAGTTCCGCGCGGCGCTGGATAAATGCAAACGCCTCAAAGCCAAACTGGATGCGCAATATCACACGGTCAAACAACAATTGCTCGGACCATACACTTGGACGCAAGTCGTGGGCATGTTTTTGCGCAGCAACCGCACGGAAGGTCGGGAATTGCTTTCAGGGCAACTCAATACGCAAGACTTTGATTTTCAATATGATGAGTATTTGCAATTACAGCAAGATATTCGAACAGCATTCCCATTATATCAAAAAGTAAATACGCTTCGGCATCCACTGAGCAACCTGCACCAGCATTTATTTATTAAAAATAATAAATCCCAGGCGCTTCATAATATCCAAAAGTTATTGGCTGCATTTCTTGATAAAGCCAGCGCTTTGCAGCATCGGTATATTACAAAAACTACCCTTTACGCGGATTTACTCAACGAATATTATGAATCCCGATATAGCGAATTATCCGTACAACTCCAGCGTTTGCAGGATCGCTTAGCGGATCATTCCAGCCGCTATGGCGCTGACTTTGAACTAGCAGGCACTGGTATTCTGAAGCTACGGGGCGTGTTTTCAAATAAAACCAAAACCATATTAGAAGCACGCGAGGAAGTGACGGAAGCCTTTCAAAACCTACAAAAAACCTTTCTGCAATACCACCCTTTTGAATTCAACTTTCTGCAAGTCGGTGAAAGCAAAAATATACAGAAAATACGCCGAAACTTAGAAGACTTCAGCCAAGCGCTACAACGCTGGCGCGAGAGTTTACCCGCGCTGGTGCAGGATGATGTGCAACGCCTGAACGCCAAAACAGCCAATGACGCCCTGTACCTACAAGACCAAATTGGAGAATTGGAATACGACCTCGACTTGCTCATCGAGGAACTCAATGAAGCGCAACTTTACGAGCAGCCATTTGAAAACAAAACACTTACCATTCCTCGACGACAAAAATACCTTGAAGAGATCATAGAACAACTGGAAACCACGCAATTATACCTTAGAGATTTTGATCATTTTTATGACTGGCAACGACTTTGGCTCAGCCTTTCGGCAACCGCCACCAAGGTGATTCGGGGCTTGATTAAAGTGAAACCCACTGATTGGCACTGCGCTTTTGAAAGCTGGTATTTGCATAATTGTTTGGCCACAGCACCTTACGCCGAATTTCACAGCGATAGCGAGCACTTAACCGATTATGTCGGATACATCCAACAATTGCGCCATTTGCTACCCAATCAAATCCGCCAATACTGGCAAAGAGAACGCGAAGAAGCGCTGCGCAAATTACGACGCAACCACCGGGAAACCTATGATGCCCTTTGGGGCAAACGCAATCAGGAACTAAGCCGCAGCTTGAGCCTGCCTGAATTGTTGCACAATGGATTAGAAGCCCTGAGTGCTACCTATCCGATACTATTAGCAACACCGCTCGCCATTGATCGGGACCTCCCCAAAGCCATACAACATTTTGACTATGTGTTAATAGAAGATATACAGCACTTTCCGTTAGTGCAAGCCGCCAAAGCGCTGCACATAGGACAACGGCTGGTGCTATTTGGTGACCCAGATCAAGCCATGCCTGACGCTGGTACACTTTTAGATTGGGCGACCGAGACACACCTGCCTGTGGCGACCCTACCCTTCTGCCATAGATGGAATCCGGGTAACTTGCGGCAGATTATAAACAGCATGGCCTTGGAAGAAGCGGCTGTGGGCGTTTGCAAATTGCGATTTGAACAAATAGACGGCCGTTATGATGAATCCGACGGTTCAAATGATGAAGAAGCGCAGGAAATTATTCGGTTGCTCAATGACATTAAGCCCACCGCACAACGCACCTACCCATCCGTTGGCATCGCCTGTTTTACCGTTGGGCAGCGCAACCTCATCACATCTTACTTATTGAAAATCAAACAAGTATGGTCTCCAGGTGCCGAAAAAATTCAACAGTTGGAGCGCAACGGGTTGGGCGTCTTTCATCTATCAGAGCTGCGCGGACAGCACTTCGACGTGCTCATCATATCCACTACTTACGGTATCATTGATTCGAAAGCGACCCTCACGTCACATGTGCAACATCTGTATGACCCTAGCATGACCGGGTTGCTTTATTTGCTCATGGGAACACCTCGGCGCGAGGTGCTGTTAGTCAATTCGATTCCTGAATCGCACTGGCAAACCTGGCTCCTTCAAACTCAAAAATCCGGCGTGTTTTTATTGTCCAATTACTTGGCTTACATTAAAGCCTTTGCTAACTCCGACGCGCAGGCGCAGCAAGCAATTGCCCAACGGCTCCAACATTGGGCGCATCCGAATGGCATACGTACTCCCGACAACTTATTTGCTGAAGAAGCCGCCAATGCGCTGCAACCCTATTTTGAAAGTGGCCGTCTTAAAACGCAAGTACAGGAAGCACATTTTCAGCTTCCGCTGTTGCTCTTGAATGCGCGCCAACAACAGCCTGCCATTAGCATCCAGCCGGATGTGTTTTTTGCGGAAACACCAGAAACAGATTTTGTCTGGGAGCACCAACAGCGCAACTTGATGACAAATTATGGATTTCGATATCTGCCCTTATGGTCGGTCAACTGGTGGAAAAATCCACATCAGGAAGCCCGCAAATTAGCAAGTCTTATTATTAAAATGGAGGCAGAAGATGCCCCTGCCGAAGCTGACACATAGCATGGAATCACCTGTAAAACCAAGTATTGCCACCTTAGAAGACGCCAACCGGTATCGCCAATTAGCGAAGCTGCCTTATACGGATATGATACCTTTTATGCAATCTATATTCCAACAACGTACCAACCGCGTTGTCCGTTCGTACTTAGCATTAAATGTGGTGCTGCTCATAGGATTGACAGCAATTGGGGCTTATCAGATTGGTTTTCAATACGTTACGTTTAGCACTTTATTCACACATCTATTTGTAGGCTTTGGCATTACCTTCACGCTACTCATCCCTGTACACGAAGCGATTCACGGCATTGCGTACAAACTGGCCGGGGCACCTCGCGTATCGTATGGCGGCAATTGGCGCAAGTTCTATTTCTATGCCGTAGCCGACCGCTTCGTTATTGGCGGCAAAGCCTTTCATAGTGTAGCGCTGGCGCCGTTTCTCGTTATAAGTGTCGCTTGTGTGATGGGGGCGGTGCTGCTACCCTCCTGGCAATGGGTAGCCTCGGGGGTATTGCTTTTACATACAGGTGCCTGCGCTGGCGACTTTGGCATGCTTGCATTTTATCAACAACATCGGGGTGGGCGCATTTTTACATTTGACGATGTAGCTGCCCAGACCGCTTATTTCTATCAGGAAATTTACTCCCCGACGGCGCAGGAGCACATAAATTGATGTAATTTTACATTTTTACAATAAAAATTTTACGCCAACATATCAAAACATGTAATGAAGCTGTTTAAATTTTCATTGATTTGTTAATTTTTCTGTAACTATTCAGCATTTAACTGATTGACTATCAAAGGCACTTTGAAAGAACCTTTGACTTTGGAATAATTTAACTTTATAAGTGTTGAAATTATATCGTTTTGCAAAAAAATATTTTGTCTTTTAAATCTATTTTTGCATTTAACATTTCTGGTGTGCTTTTAAGAGTATGTTTAAAATTCGTTTTTGAAGTCGAAAATGATCAGATTTGGGTTCTCACGAAGCGTTTTTTGAGCTGCATAGCAGCGCTACGGAGCGAGAAAAAGGCAAAGTGAGGTTCCATAGATGAACATTTGCAGACCAAAGTATGAAATTTAAACATGCTCTAAGCGACCTGCTGCAGCTCTTTATTCGTGCTTGCGGCGTGCATATCATGCAGTATATCATATAATTGTTCGTGATACGCTGGAAACTCCGGCAAGTTGTTGTGCCCACCGCCTTCGATCGTTACCAAAGTAGCACGATCCGAAACAAGCCCCATCAACATTTGACTTTGATGGTACGAGATGAGTCGGTCTTTGTTGCCGTGAAAAATAAAAATTGGGCAGGTTATCTTCTTGATAAAGAGGTCGGTACGTATCTGGTAGCGCAGCAACCAGCGCAGCGGTAGCCAAAAGCCATAGCGTTTGACCTGATATAAAAAACTGTAATATGGCGAATCCAAGATCAGCATTCGGGGTTTGTTCCAAGCGGCAATGCGCGCAGCAATACCGCTACCCAGAGAACGCCCGTAAATAACAATTTGCGCTTCCGGGTACATCGAACTCAGCCATTTATATACCATTTGGGCATCATTATACAGGTTTTGCTCGGTGCGTTTACCCGAACTCTTTCCAAATCCTCGATAATCAAACATAAAAAAATCATACCCTTTACTCACAAAATCGCGTGCAAATTTGCCCCAGCCCTTTATGCTGCGCGAGTTGCCTTTCAAATAATACACCACACCACGCGCGTTGGGCACTTTGAAATGCACGCCATTTATAAGGCTGCCGTCTTCCATTTCCAAAGTTATTTCATCGAATGGGAAGGGGTAGCGGTACTCAAAATTGCGGGGTAAGATTTCCGGACGGAAAAAAAAATAGCCTTGCATGGTAAAAAAAATGCAGCACAATGCCAAATAAACTAATGCAGCATTAATCAAGATAATATACAGCCAATCCACCATTTTTCATTTCAATTTTATGGCGGTTAAGTTAGCAGAATTTTAGAAGATGAGAAAATATTACCCCCAATTAGATAATGACACATTATAAATTGCTGTTTTTCAATGTGTTGAAAATAAAAAAAATAATTATTGGGGATCAAAAAATAACTGGAGCGTCTTTTCCTAGAAGATTTTTTTGAATTTTTCAGCAAATGACTACTTTTGTAAGGCACGAAACCCGCCGCTGGCGCTACTTTTCATTCACTAAATTCAAAACGGTCGTGGATAACGAAAGAAATCGAAGATTCGAGAGTGTGTATTCCAAGAAGGTTCGCGCAGGCAAAAGAAGAACCTATTTCTTTGATGTTCGCAAAACGAAGGGTGAAGACTTTTACCTGACGCTGACGGAAAGTACCAAGCGATTTAATGGTGAAGGCTACGAACGCCACAAAATTTTCCTGTACAAAGAGGATTTCAATCGCTTTTTAGAGGGTCTGGAAGAGGCAGTTAATTACATCAAAACAGAACTGATGCCCAACTATGATTACGATGAGTTTGCGCGTCGGCACGATGAAGACGACTACGAAGAGGATTATTCTGAAAACAATGACCGCACTGATACCAACACGGACAAGGCCAAATCGGCATTAGAATCGGACGAAGATATGAGTTGGTGATCCTTCTCACCTATCATTGAATCAAATACGAAAGCGGGTTCCGATTGTGGAATCCGTTTTTTGTAGGTGGATAAGGAAAATGCGGGGTAATGATATTTACGATTTTTGAAGTCTGATTTTGGATTTTGTAAAGCATTGAAAAACAAACCTTTGAGAATAGAGAAATACGCCCTTTCTAATTGAAAAAGGTATTAGTAGCACCGCTGCATTGGGGCGGCGCTACCAACCATTTTTACGTTGTGTTACAATCATATAAACCAAAAGCAGGCTTTGCTGTTTCTTTGCGGTAGCCAATTAATAATCATACCCTAATTTCTCACACGATGATTGTAACTATACTCTTTGTTGTCGCTAATGTGTTCGTTGTTGCTACGGTCGTTATTTTATGGTACTTGTACCGTACGCGCACGCAGCGACGATTGGGTCTTTCGCCCAACGGTCGTCGGCAAGGGATTCAACTAATTGCTTGGTTTTTGTGCCTTGGTTTGTTGGTCAATGTAGTGCTGGAGCGCTTGGTAGCACTGCTCGGCGACCGATATGTATTGGTATTGCTGCCAACCCTGCTGCTCATGGTAGCTACCATGTTTTATATTTTGTACTGGAAAGTGCCCGAAGAAGAGCATCCGTAGGCGATTACCTTTTTTCTCGATGCTTTAAGCTAATAACTTCAATACGCTCCTGCACTTGCCGAGCTTTGGCAATGGCAGCTTCCACGGTATCACCGAGCACCGTCACATGCCCCATTTTCCGGAAAGGCTTGGTCGCGGCCTTGCCATAAATGTGCGGCTTGACACCTGGCAATGCCAGTATTTCCGATAGTCCTTGGTAGAAAGCCGGCCCGGTGTGCTCCGCCGCCCCCAATAAATTGACCATCACCGCTGGGGTGTGCAGGCGCGTATCGCCGAGAGGCAGGTTGAGGATGGCGCGCAGGTGCTGCTCGAATTGCGAGGTGTAGCAACTGTCTATGGTGTGATGCCCGCTATTGTGCGGACGAGGCGCTACTTCATTGATTAACAGTTGA
>CALMSP010000078.1 GCA_937872405.1 uncultured Saprospiraceae bacterium
AACCCAAATCTGATCATTTTCGACTTCAAAAACGAATTTTAAACATACTCTAAGCAAAAAAGAACTCCCAGAGCAGGGGTCTTCATCCTACTCCGGGAGTTAATATTTCGGTTATTACAGCAGTGGCGGCGGCGCCTTCATCTTTTAAAAAACTGGATTCACCGCATAGGGTTTGTAATACCTCTATTCTACGACAGTTACCTTCATCATATTCGTGCGGTGACGACGATGCAGCGGCATACTCCCCGTGTTGACCACAATATCCCCTTCCTTAATTCTGCCTACACTTTTCAGGATTTCATTTACATCTATGATGGTTTCATCGGTAGTTGTGAAGCGATCATAATAAAAACAGCGCACGCCCCACACCAAGCTCAGTGTAGCGAGCATGTGCATCCGGTCAGAGAAAATATAAATATCGTTCTTTGGTCGGTAGCTTGATACTTTGAAAGCCGTGTAGCCCGAACTTGTCATGCCAATGATCGCTTTGGCTTTTAGTTCTTCGGCCGTTTTGGCAGCGTTAAAACAGACGACGTCCGATATAAATGTGCGCGATTTTTTGGTGGGCACTGGGCGGCGTCCTTCAAAGTTAAAAATAGCCTCGGCTTGATGGATAATTTTGGTCATATATTCCACAACTTTCACAGGGTGGGCGCCTACCGAAGTTTCGCCACTTAGCATAACGGCATCCGCACCATCCAGTACGGCATTGGCTACGTCAGTTACTTCCGCACGAGTAGGGCTGGGGTTGGTGATCATACTGTCCATCATCTGGGTGGCTACGATCACTGGGCGCGACCATTGGATGCATTTGTTGACAATGGTTTTCTGAATAACGGGCAATTGTTCGATGGGCATTTCAATGCCCAGATCACCACGGGCAACCATGATGCCATTGGTTTCTTTGATGATTTCATCAATATGTTTAACAGCTTCGGGTTTTTCAATCTTGGCGATGATCTTTGCGGGATGGTTGCGCTCCTCGATGCGGCGGCGCAAGTCAACCAAGTCCTTAGCCGAACGAACGAACGACAGGGCAATCCAGTTTACCGGTTGGGTCAGGATGAAGTCGAGGTCGGCAAGGTCTTTCTTTGTAAGGGAAGGCTGCGACACATTAGTATTAGGTAGATTGACACCTTTATTGGAGGAAAGCACCCCGCCGAATACGGTTCTGAGTCGCACGGTATCTTTTTTATTGGTTTCCACTACTTCAAACACCAACTTACCGTCGTCCACCAATACGGTTTCGCCTACTTGCACATCCATCGGGAACTGCTCGTAACTCATATAGATGCGTTCCATATTGCCCACGCAAGGCTCATTAACAAACGTGATAATATCGCCTGCGTTGAGTTCTAGCGCATTATTTTCAATTTTACCCACGCGCAACTTGGGTCCCTGCAAATCCGCAAGAATACTGATGTGCAGTCCGTATTTTTCATTGATGTAGGCAATCCGGTCAATAACCTGCTGGTGGTCTTCATGCGAGCCGTGCGAGAAGTTGAGCCGAAATACATTAACGCCAGCCTTCACTAAGTCCAGCAGCACCTCGTAGGGGCTGGAAGCCGGTCCAATGGTCGCCACAATTTTTGTGTTTTTCTGATCCGCGATGGTCATTGTACTCGTTGTGTTAGGTTCAATCGGGTGCAAGGTTGTCATAGTTGAAGTTGTTTTTTAGTAGTTGTTACAAAATAAATACAGGCTATATTTTTTTATAACCTCCTGATTTTTAGGCATTTTACAAAATCGGGTGATGGGTACAGGATGAGTGCTCAATGCATTATAAACAATTGAAAATGCTTTTAGGCTTGGCAATAGCAAACTAAGTGTAAAAAATACAATAATTGCAATGTAAAGATACATCTATCTAAAAAGAAATCAAATCATTGAGCACCCCAAATCGCGTTGAGGCAAAAAAAAAATCAAAAACTTTGGTTATCAATAGACTTATATTTTACCTTTGCGGGAGCATTCGTTAAACCAATAAAGCGAATTTATTATGTCTTCAAGCATTGCAGAAAGAGTTACCAAAATTATCGTTGACAAATTAGGCGTTGACGAGTCCGAGGTTACCCCGGAAGCGAGCTTTACCAACGACTTGGGCGCAGATTCCCTCGACACGGTAGAGCTGATCATGGAATTTGAGAAAGAGTTCGATATTTCCATACCGGACGAACAGGCAGAAAATATCCAGACCGTTGGTCAGGCCGTTAGCTACCTCGAATCCCAGCTTCAGGGTTAATTGAAGCCGCCACAAATTAGGTATCCATGCCTAATTTGTGGTTTTTGTAAAAATCTAAACCGTTGCTAATCAGTTCGTTTTATATTAAAGCTAATTGATTAGCGTATTTAGCGGATAGTTCCTGAAAATCCCCGCTCAAATGATGAAAAGGGTTGTCGTAACAGGTATAGGGGCTGTCACTCCTATCGGAAATAATGCGGAAGCGTACTTGAAGGGTTTGCAAGAAGGAATCAGCGGTGCAAACCTCACCACCCGTTTTGACGCAACGCACTTCAAAACCCAGTTCTCCTGTGAGGTCAAAGACTTCGACCCAGAAGCATTGATGGATAAAAAAGAGGCCCGTAAAATGGACTTGTTCAGCCAGTTTGCGATGGTTGCCACGGACGAAGCTATCGTTGCTGCTGGGCTGGATCAGCTATTAGACCAACTTTCGCTTGATCGGGTTGGTGTGATCTGGGGCTCTGGCATTGGCGGTTTGCAATCACTGGAGAAAGAAATTGAAGAGTTCATTACTGGCAGTGGTACGCCGCGCCACAATCCGTTCATGATTCCTAAAATGATCCTCGATATAGCAGCAGGGCTGATTTCCATCAAATACGGATTTCGAGGTATCAATTATTCTACTGTATCTGCCTGCGCGTCGGCATCGCACGCCATTATGAATGCCTTCGATTATATTCGCCTTGGCCGAAACGATATCATCATCACTGGCGGCTCGGAAGCAGCTATTACCAAAGCGGGCGTTGGCGGTTTCAATGCTATGAAGGCCCTCTCCACGCGCAATGACGATTTTAAAACTGCTTCGCGACCTTTCGACGCCGAACGCGATGGTTTTGTGCTGGGTGAAGGCGGCGCAGCCTTAGTGTTGGAAGAATTGGAACATGCACGCAAACGCGGCGCTACGATCTATGCAGAGGTTGCGGGCGCGGGTGCCACTGCCGATGCCTATCACCTTACGGCGCCACATCCAGAAGGGCTAAGTGTGAGTACAGTGATGCGACTGGCGATGCAGGATGCCCATATCAACCCAGAGCAAGTGGATTACATCAATGTACATGGCACTTCCACGCCCCTGGGCGATGTAGCCGAACTCAAGGCTATACAGGGCGTATTCGGCGACCATGCCTATAAGATGAACATTAGCTCCACAAAATCCATGACTGGTCATTTGCTGGGAGCAGCCGGCGCCATAGAAGCCGTCGCCTGTATCTTAGCAATCAACCACAGCTTTATACCGCCTACTATCAATCATTTCAATGATGATCCGGCGATAGACCCCCGCTTGAATCTGACGTTCAATCAAGCACAGCAGCGCCCGATAAGTGTAGCAATGAGTAATACATTCGGGTTTGGCGGGCACAACTCATCTGTGATTTTCAAAAAGTTTGAAAATTAAATAGCGCGTTGCTTCGTACACCCCTGTTTAATTTTCAACTGCATTATATTTATATCATACATCCATTATTGGCATTTCGCAATAGCGGCAATGCCAATTGGTGTTAGTACCATACGTGCGTGCAGGATGTGCGCGTGTTATGCAAATATCAAGAATGGCTAAAAAATAGCAGTCAGATTCTATTCACTGATATAAACGAACAACATTGCGCTTTTTATTCCGATTTTACAACTATTACTTATCCAAAGACAAGCATTTTGCTCGCCGGTTGAGCAGTATTTTGGGCTTCACGCCGGCTAACTTAGATATTTTTCGACTGGCTTTCTCGCACAAATCCAGCCCTTCGGATAAGGTATATGCTATGCAAAACAACGAACGCCTTGAATACCTCGGCGACGCTGTACTGGGCACGATTGTGGCAGAATATCTGTTCAAAAAATATCCAAACAGCAATGAGGGGTTTCTGACCAAAATGCGCTCTAAAATTGTAAAACGCAAGTCGCTCAATAAAATCGGGGATAAAATGGGTTTGGATGTGTTGCTTTCGGAGTACAATAATACCCGACTGAGCCGCTCCATGCTGGGCAATGCCGTGGAAGCGCTGGTGGGCGCTATTTATCTGGAAGCCGGCTACGACCGGACGATGCGTTTCGTGGTACGTAAAATGTTGCGCAACTATGTAAATGTTCACGATCTGGAAACATTTGACGATAATTATAAAAGTCAGCTGCTGGAATGGTGCCAAAAAAATGGACAAACGATCAGCTACAAATTGTTGGCGCGCTATAAATTTGAAAAACGCGACCGCTTTAAAGTAGCGGTAATGGTAAATGGGCAAAAAGTAGCCACCGCTGATGATTTTAATAAAAAAAGTGCCGAACAAATGGCTTCCGAACGCGCTATGGTTGCTTTGGGCATCATAGATGAAGAAGATTTAGAAACGGAAGATTGAAAATCGGCAGCCGCGATACACAAAATATGGACATTTCTTGCCTAACGCTGTTGCATGTATTGGACGCCTGCTAACGTTGCTTCTACTGCTCCAGACCCCGCTACGCTGGAGCGCGCCAAAGGCATTGTACAGCCCTTCCGGTGGCAAGAATTGTATGGCAATGAGCAATTGCTGTGGGCTTTCTATACAACCGGTAGTGACCAGCCTTTTAGAGTAGCTGTGCATTTATTGCAACCTGCTTTTTCTTGCTCCTGCCCAGCCCGCAGCCGACCCTGCAAGCATATTCTCGCGCTGTTGTTACTCTATCTTCAAAAGCCCGAAGCCTTTGCTGCCAGCTATGACCTCCCCGACTGGGTAGCGAAATGGAATCAACGCTTTCAAAAAAAAAGTACCCTGCCCTCAGAAATAGCACCGGCACAGCCCAACCCAATGCCCGCCAGTGCTACCTTCGATACGATGAGCGCGGGCGTGATAGAGCTTGACACTTGGTTACGCGACCTGGTGCAGCATGGCTTGGCTCTTGCCTTGTCGAGGGAAGCTACATTTTGGGATACTTTTGCTGCTCGCATGGTAAATGCCAAATTGCCAGCTATTGGGCGCCGTATTCGCCATATTAAAACGCTGATAACGTCAGAAAATCCATTGGAATCGTTGATAGCAATCATCAGTGATTTGTTCTTGTTCGTGCAGGGTTTTAAGCGATACGAGGCTTTACCCGCTGACTTTCAACACGAATTATTAGCCTTAGCAGGCGCCACCATTCGAAAAGAAAATATCATACACCACACGCCACCCGTATCCGGCATATGGGGTGTGATTGGCCAAACCGAAAGCGAAGAAGAAGGGCTGCGGTTGCAGCGTACCTGGCTGCAAGGGGTGCATGCCTCCAAAACCGCTTTGTTGTTGGATTTTGCCTGGGGAAATGCGCCTTATGATTCACAATGGGTGCTTGGAATGTGCATGCGCGCTGACGTAGTATTCTATCCGGGTTTGTATCCCCTGCGTGCATTAGTCAGCCAATGGACATTGGATACGTACTGGCCAGATACCATTTCCGCTTTTGCCAACTGGCATGCTTTTGCGCAAGCATTCTCAGTAGCCCGCAGCACAAACCCTTGGTTATCAGCATTTACAGGTTTGATTGATCAAATAACACCCGTTGTGCAACAGCAAACCCTCTTGCTACTTGATGAGCAGCAGCTATACATACCGGCAGCTCTAAACGAACTCGGTATTTGGAAGTTAATGGCCCTCAGCGACGGGCATCCTGTATCTATTTTTGGTGAATGGAACGGTGAGCGCTTTGTAATATATAGCGTTCTATTGGAAGGCCGGGTTATACCATTGTAAATGTAAAAAATAAGGCTGGCAGCACGCGGCCCCAGCCCTCAACATCAAACAAAATTACACAAACTTAGGCTTGCCCTAAATCTTTTATTCCATCAAAACCATCTTTTTAGTTGCTGTAAATGCCCCTGACGATAAGGTGTAATGTAGTACTCCAGCAGGTAACTCATTGGTTTTTAGCACGATTGTATTATAACCAGCATCGTAGTTGTTGCGTACCAGCTTCAGTACACGACCCGTCA
>CALMSP010000079.1 GCA_937872405.1 uncultured Saprospiraceae bacterium
ATAGTCGTCGAATGTCATCTTCCGGCGTCGGCTATTTATTGCGAAGATAACAAATACGTTGGCGGGAAGTTGAAAAACGGCAAGAATTGACTGCGTGCCAAGCGGACGGTGTAGGTGCTGAAAAGAGAAAGCCTTTGCTCATGATTGATGAGCAAAGGCTTAAAACGTAGCTTTTTAATACAGGTAATCCAACGCAATTTTGTCATTGGCATTGAATGGACGATCCGTGCTGGTGCTCAGGCAAGCCAGCATCCAGGAGTTAGGATCAGGGCCGGTTGGCGTACCTGGTATGTGTACTGCGCCTACACCTGTTGTTTCCTGCCCTTCGTTGCCGCCAGAGTTACAGCTATAACTGCGATTCATATAGTCGGTATGGCGGAAGCCGATGCAGTGCCCGATTTCGTGTGCAATAACGGTTGTGACAAAGCCCAAGCTGTTGTTTTGATACTGCCGGTTGTAATTGACGGTTGGATAAGGATTGCCGTTGCTATCCGGAAAACCAGCTGAGGCGATGTAGCCACCACCGTTTACAATTTTGATTACAATATTGCCATTGCTGGACACCCGCTGAAAAGACAACTGCAAATTCTCCGCATTGTAGCGTGCAATGGCAGCATTAATTGCATTGGAAACATTCGAGTTTACATTTCCTTGGGTGCTAATAGTGATTACCCGCGGCAGCCCAGTCACCAGATTAAATGTGTGGTACTGTTCCTCACCAGCTACGCGCAGTAGTTGGGCATGGGCGTGGCCCCGCTCTAAGTCTTCTTGGTGCAGGATGATGTCCCCTTCTACGATGTAATGGTCATCTTCTTTGATCACATTTTCTGTGCTGAAGCCAAGTGCTTTAATTTGTTGCAATACTTCTTTCGAAATGTGATTGGCGTGTTCCAGCGAGGAATTCTCACTGTTCTGGCAGGCATGTAAGCCAAAGATAAGCAGCGCCGCTGCCAACAGGGTGTTGAATTGTTTTTTCATACTAAGACAAAGTTTTTGATTAGCAAAAAATAAATCTATAAAAATTCAAAAGTATAAAATATTGTTGATTGAAAATTTAACAGTATATTCATTTTTTTGTAAAATTATTTTGAGCTTAATATTAGTTTAAACTTTAAAATACAAAATTTTATTTGGTATAAAATCAAAATTCTCTGACCGCTTAGCTAAGTGATCAGAGAATTTATCATTAGCTGTGCGTTATCCGCTTATTGATACAGATAGCGCAGAGCAGTTTTATCATTTGTGTTGAAGGGTCGGTTCACGCCGTTGCCAATGCAGGCCAGCATCCAGGAATTCGGATCAGGGCCGGTGGGCGTACCTAGTATGTGTACTGCACCGATGCCAGTAGTTGCCTGACCTTCGTTGCCGCCAGAGCCGCAGCTGTAACTGCGATTCATATAGTCGGTATGGCGGAAGCCAATGCAATGCCCCATTTCATGTGCCATGATGGTAGCCAAATAGCTGGAGTTGGGGTTGCTGCCCAATGCATTGACGTTCATTAGTACCGAGCCGTGAGGATTGCCACCACTGGGGAAGCCCGCCGAAGCTAAGTACGTAGCCCCGTTGGGCGCCCGGTCGAACAGAATATCCACGGGGTACTGGCTTACACGCTGAAACTTCAGCCGCAGATTTTCATTGTTATACCGGCTGATGGCGGTGTTCAGTGCGGTGCTGTACGAGGAGGGCAAGTTGGTTGTCATTGCTATGCGCAGGGTGCGCGGCAGTCCGCCTACTAAGTTGAATGTGCGATACTGTTCTTCCCCAACAAATCGCATCAATTCTACTAATGGGTCATGACGTAGCGCCTCTTCCGACAAGAAGATATCGCCTTCTACGATGTAGCCGCCATCTTCTTTGATGACATTTTCGGTGCTAAAGCCCAACAGTTTAATTTGCGCCAGCACATCCTGAGCAATCTGCTCGCTCTCTTTCACAACGGTATCGTCATTAGAAGAGCATGAAGTAAACAATGAAGCGACCAACGCCGCTACCGCGAGGGTTAATAGATACTTTTTCATACAGGTAAAATGTTTGTTTGATTAGCAAAAAGAGCAATTCACAAAGCAAAGTATGCAATTTTTTACGATATGTAATAGTTAAATTTTGCCCAAATCGCAAAAATTCTTAGAAAATTTTTTGAATACTCCTTTTACCGCAAATTTAATACCGGTTAACGTTCTTTTTTTCGTATAAAATTCGACATAAATGGATTTTCGATATCGCACCCTGGTGCGTTTTGTAAAAAAGCACTTACATTCGTCGGGCAAATCATTCAAGTTATGAAATACTTTTTCGCGGTACTATTGGTATGGCTCCAGGTAGTCAACACTTGGTCACAAACACCCGATCAAATTATACAATACACTGATAATCAAAACAATATACAAAAAAACAGCCTGCCAGTATCTGACTACTACGTTGCACGCTTCCGCGAGGCACCCCGATCTGGTACGGGTGTTCGGTTGTGGCGCCAATTAGATTCGAGGCATGGTATTGTAGCGCTGACATCAGGGGAGTACCCGACCGCTGACTTGGAGTGGGTAGCCCCAGCCAATACGCTCTGGAAATGTGCTCCGACGCTACGCCCAGAGCAGGGCGGTAGGTTCATCCTAATTGTGCAGGATGCTGTTGCCTTTCGGCAATACCTTCGCAAGCAGACTCCGGCGCTTGCCATCCTTCAGGAGTATCCGGCCGTGCAGGCTTTTGAAATGGAGCTGCCAGATGCGTCTGCGCTATCGGCGCTGTTAGCATGCCCGCAAGTTGTTTTTGTAGATCGTGCCAACCGCGAACCGCAAGAGGAATTGGCTATCAATGGCTTCGACTTGAGTGCTAACGGTATCAACCTTGCGCAGCGCAGTTGGCCCTGGCTTGATGGTCACAACCTGACGGTTTCTATCAAAGAAAATCGGTTTGATGAGCGCGACCTGGATCTCATCGGGCGCACGGTACCATCGGCGGTGGCTTCCCTTTTTACGACATCCCACGCTACGTTTATGGCTACCATTGTAGGCGGGGCAGGCAATACCTTCTATACGGGTCGGGGTGTGGCGCCAGCAGTACATTTTAGTATGTCGGATTTTCGCAATCTTATGCCCGATAATAACTTGGAAAACAAAGAATTAAACATTAGTGTACAAAATCATTCCTATGGTGTCGGGCTGGAAAATTATTATGGCGCGGATGCAGCGGCTTATGACGCGCAGGTGCAACAACATCCGCACTTGCTGCATGTGTTTTCGGCAGGCAATCGCGGCAACTTAGCGGATACATTAGGCACGTATGCTGGCCTGAGTGGTTATGCCAATCTCACGGGCAGTTTTAAAATGTCGAAAAATACCCTGACGGTTGGCGCGATGGATTCGCTGGGTTTCGTGCCTTTACTGAGTTCGAAGGGCCCTACTTATGACGGGCGTGTCAAGCCGGAATTGGTGGCTTATGGTCTGGATGGTAGTTCTGGTGCAGCGGCACTGACCTCCGGTGTAGCGCTTCTGCTACAACAGGCGTATCGAGCGCAATACGGCGACCTACCGGCAGTAGCCTTGCTCAAAGCCTTGCTAATCAATAGTGCGGATGATGTGGATGCCCCCGGCATAGATTATCGCTCTGGTTATGGCCGGCTAAATGCTTGGCGTGCTTTACGCAATTTGTATGCTGGCAATTGGCAAACAAGCAACGTTCAAAATACTGAAAATAAAACCATTACAATTAATTTGCCCGCCAATGCGCGCCGCTTGAAAGTTACTTTGACTTGGTCAGATGCACCTGCTCTTGCCAATGCTGCGCGTGCTTTGGTGAATGACTTGGACTTAGAACTGTACCACCGAGCAAGCGGTAAAAGCTGGCGACCATGGGTGTTGAATAGCTTTCCGCACCCTGATTCGTTGATGCAGCTGCCAATGCGGGCCCGCGATTCGCTCAATAATGTAGAACAAATTACCTTAGAAGACCCCGCATCCGGCAACTACGACATCCGCGTACACGGATATGATGTAAGTACTCCCGAACAACCGTTTAGCCTTAGCTGGCAATGGGATACACTTGGGCATGTGCAGTGGCTATTCCCGGCCGCCGGCGATTATGTGCTGCCCAATACGCGATTTGCGGTGCGCTGGGAAGCTATCGAAGCAGGCACTACGGCGCGGTTGGAGTACAGCATCAATGGTGGTGCCAGTTGGCTGCCAGCAGTTGAACAGGTAACATTGGAGGCAGGTTATGCGCATTGGGTAGCACCGCCTGTACAATCGAAAGCCCTCCTGCGATTAGTAGGTGGTGAGCACATCTGGCAATCCGATACGTTCTTCATTGCGCCGCCGATGGAACTTAAAGTAGGCTTTAATTGTTCTGACAGCATTTTATTGTACTGGAAAACAGAATTTTATGAAAACAAATATTTGCTATATAAATTGGGCGAACGTTACCTACAACCCATTGCTACCCTATCCGATACTTTTGTGGTACTCCCCAAAGCGCAGTACCCGGGGTTGCATTATGCCATAGCGCCAGTTTTGCCAGATGCTTCCATTGGTCAAAAAAGTTATACCATCAACTACACTACCCAAGGCGTAGATTGCTACTGGCGCACCTTTTTTGCGAATGTGCGCGCAGGACAAGCGGTATTGCAATTGTCTTTAGGCACGCTATATCAAGTGGTCAGCATTGCTTGGGAAAGGCAAGAAGGTGCAGATTTTGTCACGTTGCATACCATGCAGCCGGATGGGCGCCTTGAGTTGGAGTGGATTGACCCTGCGCCACGCACCGGGCGTAATGTGTATCGGGTACGACTTATTTTCCAAAATGGCACCGTAAGTTATAGTGATTCCGCTACTTTGTTCTTTGCGCAGCCCCAGGCACATTTGGTGTTTCCGAATCCGGTGCGTGCTGGCGAATTGCTCACTATCCTTTACGGCACGCCTCAGGAGGGGCTATTTTTTGTTTTGTACGATGCCTTAGGACGCGAATACCAGCGGCAACCCTTATCCGACATTCGTTCTGATATGCTGCTGAGCGGCCTGCCGGCAGGCACTTTTTTTTATCAGATCCGGCAGGATTCGGCTGTACACGGAAGTGGTAAAATCGTCGTACTGCCTTGACTTTACTGAGCTCCCGGCGCGAGTTGTACCCGAAGCCCTTCCAGTTCGTCGCTTACTTTTATCTGACAGCCGAGGCGGGAATTGGTTTGCACAAAAAAGGCCTGATCGAGCATTTCTTCCTCGTCAGCAGACATAGCTGGCAGCTCGTGCGCGCTGAGCACGTACACATGGCAGGTAGAACAAAGCGCCATGCCGCCGCAGGTGCCCTGAACCGGCAATTCATAAGCCTTGCAGATCTCCATGAGGTTCATATTCATATCACACGGTGCTTCCAAGTGGTGTTCTTCATTTTCCCGGTCTATAACAGTCAGCTGTATCATATTTATTTAAAATTAAACTCATAACTAATTTATTTACAACATTTTAAAGTTTCAAACAAGTTCCTCTATCGCTATTTGATCGAGCTGTAGCTGCAATAGGTCATCCAGATTTTTATACCAATCAAGATGTGGTTCGTATGCCTGGCAGCCGCCCCGGTGTGGGATGCAAGCAGTGCGTTCATATTGAATTCCGCAGGCTGGGCACTTCGCCATCGTATCAAAAGTATTCCAAGTATGATAGCATTGACTACACATCCAATAGGCGCCGCCGTCGGGTTCCCAGCCACATTTAGGACATTCGATTTGAATTCGCATGGTCATGGAAGTTTTTTATTCCCATAAGATTAAAAAATCGCTTTTTCGTGATGCTTTTTTATCACAATTCGTGCATTTTATTAAAATATATCCACCTTGATATGCAGTGAATTTTAATTTTAAACCGTCAGATACAATTGTACCGTATCACCAATATGTATCCGCCCGGAGCGCACAATTTTTGCTGTGATGCCGCTGTGGCCGCGCATAGCATTGTAAGCACCAGGGCCAAGATGCCGCTCTAACTTTGTGCAAGGATGGCAGATGCCCGTCATTTCCAGCACCACATCACCCACACGAAACTGCCGATCTTTGAATGCCAACAAATTAATGCCCGACACCACAATGTTGCGGCGTGCCAGGGCAGGGTCCACCTGCTCTATTTGTAAAAAATTGGCAACTGCGCTTAGGTGCTCCGCTTGGATGAGCGTCACCTGCCGACTGCCATCGTGCTTGCTGTAATGGTCACCGCTGAGGCCGGAGGTAATATCGGCCATAACTTCCGACACAACCTGTACAGGTGCGTCGCGCTGCGGGCGTATGCCGATCCAGTCCACCCGACCAGTCTGAGGCAGGGTTTGAATAATGCGCTGCAAGTCCGTTGTGTGCGATTCGTTTCTTGTCATGGATCATTTATTATTTACTATTCCGCAGTTGTTATTTACTTGATTAAAATATACAAAATGCTGATAATCATGTATTTAATAATAAAATATTATATATTCTTCGGAAAATGATTGCTTCGTTATCGGTGTGAAGCATTCAACAGTTTTATGTCGAAACGCTCAACAAGGTGTTTCGGTTTTTATTCCGGTAAGGTAAGGCTTTTTTTGCAAAGGAAAAATGCAGCGCTGGTGTGCCGGATGGGTAAAGCCATCACTATTTTTTGCTTACCTTTGCACGATGAAGGTAGAATCAGCGGGTACTAAGGATGCCCGATTACTTTTTTACGGATTCAGCGCAGTTGTGCTAATCAGCCTATGGGCAGCGCTACTCACCGAATGGTACTTTTTGGCGGCGGCCCCAGTATTGCTGCTGCTGGTGTATTTCACGATTGTGGATTTTCGACAGATTTTTTTTATCCTGCTGGCTTGCATTCCACTGTCCACCGAAATTTACCTCCCCAATGGCTTCGGTACCGATTTGCCCGATGAAGCCCTAATGATAGGGCTGGCTGGAGTATATTTGTTGTATTTGTTTCGGCACGGGCAAGTACTGGATGTACGCTTTTTTCGTCATCCGATTACGTTGCTGCTCCTATTGCATCTTAGTTGGATACTTGTAGCGACCATTCTTTCCGCTCAGTTTGTGGTATCGTTTAAATTTTTATTGGCAAAGACCTGGTATGTTCTTACGTTTTTTTTCTTGGCGGGGCTACTGCTACGGCGCGAAGAAGATATGCAACGCATGTGCTGGTATATGCTGATTCCGTTGGTTTTTACGGTCGTTGTGGTGCTGGTGAGACATTCGGCGTATGGTTTTTCCTTTGAATCGGTGTATCGGGTGTTGCATCCTTTTTATCGCAATCACGTCACTTATGCGGCGATTATGGCAGTTTTTGTACCATTCTTATGGTTCATTATGCTATGGTATAAACCCTTCAGTATCAAATGGTTAATTCTATCAAGTGGTCTGCTTGTCCTCTTGGTGGGCATTCAGTTAGCTTACACGCGCGCGGCGTATGCGGCGATTATAATAGCTGCTGGCGCCTACTTTGTTATCCGATGGCGGCTCACACGCCTCGCCATCTTGGCATCTGTGCTGGTGGTATTATCGTTGGTCGCATTTCTGGCTGTTGATAATCGTTATTTGGACTTTGCACCCAATTATGAGCGCACCATCACCCACAAGGACTTTGGCAACTTGCTAGAAGCCACTTTCCAAATGGAGGATATATCCACCATGGAACGTGTATATCGCTGGATAGCAGGTGCTTATATGAGTAAAGAAAAACCACTATCTGGCTTTGGCCCTGGCAATTTTTATAGTTTCTATCCGGGTTATACGGTAACGAGCTTTCGGACGTATGTAAGTCACAACCCTGACCAGTCGGGTATTCACAGTTATTATCTGATGATATTGGTAGAACAGGGCTACATTGGGCTGGCAATTTTTTTATTGCTTTTGTTTTATGCCATTATTAGAAGTGAGCGTATTTATCATCAATCGCAGCAGCCGCGCCGCCAGCATATGGTGATGATTGCAGCCTTGCTATTGGTGGTTATTTCTATTTTACAAACTATTAACGACCTGATCGAAACGGATAAAATTGGCCCGTTTTTTTTCATGGCGCTGGCGCTATTGGTCAACACCGATTTGCAGAATCAGGCGGAGGCATCCAATGCTACCCATGAATGAGCCAAGCATTAGCCACGCTTCCCCGCCCGACGCGCTGCTGCTTCGTTTATTTTTTTTAATTGCCTCCCAGAATCAAAGGCAAGCCGTCGCCATTTCCACCTACCACAATGACCTTGCTGTTAGGAGAATTAGCCAACTGTAGAGTAGCCTCTATACCCTTGTCTTTCAGGATATTAGAAGTCAAACTTGCATTGAGAATCTGGTTCGCTTTTGCTTTCGCTTCCGCTTCTATGATGCGGCGCTCGGCTTCCTTGCGCTCCTGCTGTAGGATGTATTCGTACTTCAAAGCCAATTGTTCGGCTTGAATTTTCTCTTCAATGGCCGTTTTCACTTTATCCGGCAAGGTAATGTTCCGAATCAGCGTCGCCCGCAAATCCACATAATTGGTATTGAGCACCACTTGCAGATCCTTATGAATTGCTTGCTGCACCTCCTCGCGCTTGGAAGAATACAATTCTTCCGGCTGATAGCGGCCAATGATCTTACGCACCGACGACCGCACCTCTGGGCGCACTAAGGTGTTGGCGTAGTCTTTGCCAAATATTTCATGCAGTTCGCCAATTTTATCAAATTTTGGATTGAAGCGCACCGTAATATCTACTTGAATATTCAAGCCATTATTCGAGAGCACCTCCATGGGTTCTTCTACCTGCTGCTCGCGCACGTCATAAACGTACATGGTATTCCAGGGAGCAATCACATGAAAGCCTGGCGTGTAAAGGTTTTCCTTGTCCAATCCACCGGCAAATCGTTTAAACAGCACCCCCCGTTCGCCAGCATTAATGGTTAGAAATGTGGCGTTGGAAAAAATTAATATCACAATAAAAACGATGAAAACCACTACCCCCGTAGTGATGAGTTTACCCTGTTTCATGTTGCTTGTTCGCTTTGGTTAAAGAAAAATAATATTATTTCAATAAATAAATTGGCGATAAGGATGGCAGCCAAATTTTGCAAATGTCTGACAATCAGAACCCAATCGTTTGTAAAAAATTAAAAAACCTTTGCAAAATCTATTACAGAAGCCATTAAAACTCAAAACAACTGATGCACCCTGATGTGCATTCTATTACAATAAACATCCTTTCGCTTGGCTAAGTTGGCGTAGCTATGCTCGCCACACACTCAAATCAGTATAAAAGTAGCAAGTTCTGGATAAAAAGGCTAAAAAATTCGACCATGTACATATTTTACACCTTCGATAACTTGGAAATATTGAAAATGGAATGCTGCTGCATCACGTATCTTAGAAATTTATGGGTAAAAAAAACGAGGAAAAACAGTGGCTTCAAAATTTTGTTTACCTTAGCAAAATCTATTTTAAAAAATCTGCAAACAGTATGAAAAGAATACTTCTTGCCGTTGCCGTGCTGGCGCTGGTAGTTGCCTGCGGAAGTTCTGGCGCACCCGAACAAAGCAAATCAAACGCCACGGCTGTAGCCGGAGGACCTGACGGCGAAAAAATCTACAAACAATATTGTGTGACCTGCCATGGGCTATACGGCGACATGGGCGCCAGCGGTGCACACGATCTTACGAAATCGCAGTTGCCACTGGAAGAGCGCATTGCAGTGATTACCAAGGGTCGCAATACGATGACCGGTTTTGAAAGTATCCTGGACGAAGCGCGCATCCAGGCAGTAGCGGAGTACGTTGTCAAACTGCGAAAGTAATTTGCTCATACCGTTTTACTTATGAAAACGTATCGGGTGCTTGGGCTGATGTCGGGTAGCTCACTTGACGGCTTAGATATTGCCTTTTGCGACATGCATTGGAATGGGCAAACGCTTGATGCTTGGCACATCAGCCATGCCGAAACCCTGCCTTTTACCGACGTTTGGCAAGCGCAGTTGCGACACCTACCCAACGCCTCTGGGCGCGAACTTGCTACCGCACACGCACAGTTCGGGCATCATATCGGTGAATTAGTCAACCAATTTTTACAGCAATACCCCTCTAAGCCCGATTTTATTGCTTCGCATGGGCATACCATTTTTCATTACCCGGATCAGCGCATGACCCTACAACTCGGTGACGGTGCCGCAATCGCCGCAACGACGGGATACCCCGTGATCGCTGACTTCAGAGCTATGGATATAGCGCTGGGTGGGCAGGGCGCGCCGGTAGCGCCCATTGCGGATCGCTATCTTTTGCCGGGCTACGACTTTTATCTCAATCTCGGTGGTATTGCCAACATCACTTGCCACGCTCGTGACAGCTACATCGCATTTGACATCGGCGGCGCCAATCAAGTGCTGAATATGTTAGCTCAACAATTGGGATTACCTTATGATAATGGTGGTGCGATTGCCGCCTCTGGCGCCCTCCAAACAGAATTATTGGCTCAGGCCAATGCCCTACCCTACCATGCCCTGCCGTATCCAAAATCGCTGGGTAATGATTGGGTGCAAGAGCAACTCATTCCGATATTCCGCGAATTTGATGCTACAATCGCTGACAACCTACATACGGCTTGTCACTACATTGCCCATCAGGTTGCTAAAGATATGGACGCCATTATCAAACGCGAGCTACTGCAGCAACCCCGTTACCGACTGTTGGCTACCGGTGGCGGTGCGCTCAACCAGTTTCTGATGCATTGCATTCAACAGGCTTGCGACAATGTGGCGGACATCGAAATTACGATTCCGGCGCCCGAAATTATTAGCTTTAAAGAAGCTGCACTCATCGCGCTCATGGGCGTATTGCGACTCGAAAACCAACCTAATTGCATCGCATCAGTGACTGGTGCTACCCGTCATGCCATCGGCGGCGCTATCCATCAAGGCTGGCAACAACAAATATGATAAACCCCTTCAACCCCGCAACATCTTCAACCCCTCAACCTACTTATAACTCCGCACCGTTGGTTGTAAATATTCAAAACGGAGCCATTCCTGATGCAATTTGGGTTCGCCCGGCCCCTGGTATTCCCATACAGGCACATAGGCAAAGTCGTCGTCGTTGCGCAAAGCCTCGC
>CALMSP010000080.1 GCA_937872405.1 uncultured Saprospiraceae bacterium
GCTCAACTTTTTGAGCTTATTTTTTGAAATTGGACTTTTGTCCTGTACTTAGAAATTTTAAATAAGACAACAATATAAGGGATGGATTATTTGGTAATGGGTTAAAACGATGGATAAGGCGTTGAAGAAGTATTTTTACAAAATACTGTTTTTCAAATATTTATAAATAAAAAAAACATATTATATATTAGATTTGCATTCATTGACGCCAATCCCAAAGTACAATATTCCACTCCTCGCCGTCAGGAGCATGATAGGTGTGCAAGCACTCAAAACCTACTCGTTGGTGCGCCCGATTGGAGCGCTGATTGCGGGTAGCAATTTCTGTGACGGCGAAATCGTACTTAGGGGATAGTAATGCTCGATAGCCACGGTACATAGCATCGAACAGGCCTTGCCCTCGATAGGCTTCCGCGACACATACCTGCCCCACTACAATGTAGCGATAGGCACTCAAGGGTTGGTGCTGGTATGACATGGCATCAAAAACGTGAAACATAGGCCGCAGAATCGGGATGGCTTCGCGCATAGCACCCGACATAGCGAGGATGTAGCCCGCCAATGCAAATTCAGCCTTAGCTAAGATACCTTGCTCTAATGCGTTCATGCGGCGAAGGGTGTCTGCATCGTGTTGTACGGTTAGGAATCCTTGCTCCGCAATCTCTGCTGGTGTTTTATTCCGACCCAGGTTTTGCGCTTGTAAAGTCAGTATTTGTTGGAGTTCGCCATCCGTTTGAATGGGCTTTATCTGGAATTCCATTACACCATTATGATGTGATTATAATTTCGGGCTTTGTTTTGTTTTTGATTTTAAAAACCTTATTTTAAGGCAATTACATTTTTTGAATATTAAAAATATGAATTGGGCATTTAGCAGGATTTAATTCTACATAATTCCAATCATTAAACCAGTGATAAGTTTCACCAGTTAGCAGGTCTGTAACCAACAGGTGTACGCGCCCTTCAATGCCAAGCAGCTTTTTAGGTACTTCTACAAAACCCGATTGGGTGAATTGGGTGTCAAAATTTACCACACACCAGATGACGTCGCTACCATCGTCGGTGCGTTTTACATAGCTCATCAACTGCTCATTGTCGGTTCGGGTGAAGTGAATATTCCAAGTGGTTTGCAGCGCCTTATGCTCGCGTCGGATGCGATTGACGGCTTTATATAAATCCGTGATCCGGTTGCGAGCGTTCCAGTCGTAGGTGCGTATTTCATATTTTCCAGAGTGGAAATATGCCTCTTTCCGGTTGTTGTTGCCAGTATTTCGGCGGAATTGGTAGCGGGCGCGGCCAAAGCCATAGTTGCTTGACAAGGTAGCCGCCATGACATAGCGCAAAGCAAATGTGTTGGAGTCAGCCCCCATCATTTCGTAAGCCAGAATGTCGGGCGTATTGGGCCAAAAATTAGGTCGGAAGTACTCGCGTAGTTCGGTTTGGGTAAGTTCGGTAAGGTATTCTTCCAACTCGCGGCGACTGTTGCGCCAGGTGTAATATGTGTAAGATTGCGTGAAGCCCAATTTGGCTAATTCGGCCATAATTTTGGGGCGGGTGAATGCTTCTGATAGGAAAATCGTGTCCGGATATTGTTTGTGTACTTCGGCGAGCGCCCATTCCCAGAAGCGGAAGGGTTTGGTATGCGGATTGTCCACTCGGAAAATAGTTACCCCCACTTCGCACCAGTACAGCAGCACACTTTTCAGCTCCTCCCAGAGATTTTGCCAATCATCCGATTCAAAATTAATGGGTACAATATCTTGATATTTCTTTGGCGGGTTTTCGGCATACGCAATGGTACCATCGGGGCGCCACAGAAACCACGCTGGATGCTCCTTGATCCAGGGGTGGTCGGGTGCGCATTGGAAGGCAAGATCGAGCGCGATGTCAATGCCATGCTTTGAAGCATTGATTATCAGCCGTTTATAGTCTTCAATGGTGCCTAATTCTGAGTGAACAGCTTTATGTCCGCCCTCATCGCTACCGATTGCCCAAGGGGAGCCAGGTTCGCCAGGTTCAGCATGAACAGCGTTGTTCTTGCCTTTGCGGTTGAGCTTGCCGATAGGATGAATAGGTGGCAGGTATAGCACATCGAAGCCCAATTCCACGATGCGAGGCAGCAAGCGCTCTACATCCTTGAATGTGCCGTGCTGGCCAAGGCTCGTAGCCGTCGAGCGCGGGAAAAGTTCGTACCAAGCACTGAACAATTCTTTTTCTCGGCCCACGCGCACCCGAAGATTATTGTCGTATTCTGTTTGGAATTGTTTCATGGGGTGATCATGCACCAATTGCGCAAACGCTTGGCTGAGCACAGTCTCCACAGCATGTTCGTAAGTATCTTTTTCGAGGGCAGCAGCCTGGGCAGTCAATACTTTCGCTTTCGTTTTGGGGTATCCTTTTGCTGTTTGGCGCAGCAATTGCGCACCAATTTGCAGTTCAACACCCATCTGTTGGTTGTCTTCATATTTTTTGCGAAAGCCCTTGAACCAAGCGGACAGGTGATCCACCCAGGCTTCTATCTTATAATGATAAAAACCTTTGTGATGAACGTAAAATTCTGCCGACCAAACATCATTCGGGTGATCCTGCATCCATACTTCGCTCCACTTCTTGTCGTGCTCGTGCCGGTACCAGAGTGAAGCGCGCAGCACATCGTGCCCGTCGGCAAAAATATCAGCCGTGACGTGCACTTGCTCGCCCATAATCCGTTTGATATAGTAGCGCCCGTTATCAATTTCTGGCTTTACGTGTTCAATAATAACGCGATTTCTCATGTTATTGCAACAAATATTTTAAAGGTAAGGCAATTGATTTGTATGCAAAGCTATATTCGATAGTGGGTCAAAACGGTTGTTTTGTTGTTCAGATTTCGCAAATCTCAAAGATTTACGAAATCACATCCACTAATTTGACCCAGCACCCTATATTCTACTGACAAGTATAGGAAGAAAATTTTGAATACAGGTATTAGAAAGCTAAGAATCGAAAGGAAAGTGTGAAATCTTTTGTTCGAAGGGTTATATATAAAATTTTAATAAGGTGATGCGGGACACGCAGCCTGGCATTACCTACCCATTGAAAGCTTGTAATATTATATGTGTTGAAACTTGAAACAGGCTGTAAACAAAGGCACGTTATTGTTTTTATTTACAAATTATAATGAACTATGTAGCCACAAATTAGTTTTTTGAACAAACGATACGAACCGCTTTTTCGATACAATGTTATTATCTTTGTTATCTGATAGATGGTTTTTTCGCGGCAGCGACTGCTGCTATCATAATCAATGGCGTATGCGATTTTCAATATTATTATGCTCGATTATTACATATATCATGTGCGGCTACAGCACGCTTAGTACCGCTCAAACCTCGTCGCCAGAGCGCTTGTTCCAAGGGCTATTTTCGGGAGGGCTGAATATCGCCCAGATAGATGGCGACGGGCCCGCGGGTTATGGCTATTTTGGTGTGTTTGGGAGTATGGGGGTCATGGTACAATTTCGCCCGAAGCTATCAGCCAGTATTGAATTGGCATATTCTATGCGGGGTTCGAGGCAAAAACGCGACCCATTTGATAGCCCTTTGACCGAGTTTCGTGCGCGAATGGATTACATCGAAATCCCTTTGCTCGTACATATTCGCGACAAGGATGTGTTGTTGGCGTCGGTAGGTTTGGTGCCTGCTGTGCTGGCGCGCAATGAACTCCGCTATCAAGCATATGACCCCACCACTGGCCAGCCTGCGGCCACAGAGCCGCCATCTTGCTTAGCCGCCGAGCCATCCCGATTTGACTTGAGCGCGGCAGCTGGTGTACAATTTTTTCTCAACAGCCGTGCAACGGTCGGTGCTCGTTATGCGTACTCTATCATCGGTATCCGCGAACCCTGCGTTGGCGAAACCCGTGCCCGATCACAGTTTCATAATCTTATTACAGTCCGATTTCTTTACATATTGTAAAGATAAATTTTATAATAGCGCTGTTCAAAAAACAAAGATTTTTAATTTTAAGATACTGAGAATCAAAAATTTACTAAATATCTGAGATTTAGCAAATTATTTTTGAACATGATCAATACTTTACGCAATGTAAAGATTAGGCGTAAAAGGAGCGGCGGTTTTGTAGTTTCGTTTTTATCAATCCTTTTGTTGTGATGTATGCATCGCCAACTAAATATCTGGTTTATACCATTTTAAATCAGAAATGACGCACTTGTTTTTATTTAAAAAATTGATTTTCAACATTTTATAAAATAGAAAATTGATTTTCTGAAATCGCACATATTATACGGCATTTAGTCGCGCCCGAAGTTGTTTGATGAGCGTTGGATCCGCCTCCTGCCACATAAATTCTGCTTCAATATCCTCATCGCCCATAGGAGCCAACCCTCGAAATTGCATAGCGCTGTACACGGGCTGGCGTAGGGCGGCGTGAAACTCCCGCAAACCATTGATTTCCAATAGTTTGTCAATGTTATCAGGATGAATTTCGCTACAAGCGATGATCGCGATGTGATCGCCCGCCAATTCTGCGAAGGTGCGCAAATGCTGCAGCCCTTCCAGCGCGGAGGGGCGCAAGCCAGAACTCAGGATGCGAGCAACCCCAAGCTGGGCCAATTGAGGAATAGCAGCCCAAGGGTCGCGGCACATATCAAATGCCCGATGAAAAGTGAAAGGCAAAGGCGCGGCTGCCTTGACCAACCAGTCCGTCCGGGTGATGTCAATATTGCCATCGGCTAAAAGCACACCAGAAACGATACCATCGGCGCCGAGGTCTTTGGCCCGGCGGATGTCTTCGAGCATGAGCTCAAATTCCAAATCGGAATATAAAAAGTCGCCTTTGCGGGGCCGAACGAGCACCATGGTGGGTATTTTCAGTAGGCGACGTGCTTGTGCAATTTTGCCAGCACTGGGCGTGACGCCACCTTGGGCTAAGTTTTCGCACAATTCTATTCGATCAGCGCCATTGGCTTGAGCATGCAGGGCGGATGTTACAGAATCTACGCAGATTTCGAGGATTGCAGGCACGGTTGTTGTTTTTGTTTGAATGTGTGAAATATAGCATTTTTTGGTGAGTTTGCAATGACCCTTGTAGAAATACTTGTCCGTTACTTAGCGGAAATGATGTATTTATTTATTCTCAAGAGCTTGTTTTTCAATGTTTTATAAAATTCAAAATCGGACTTCTAAAATCGTACATGCTATTAATGCTGATCGGATCGCAAGCGCCACATCTCAGCTAATTTAGCTTCGCGCAAAAAAACATAATATGCAGAAGTTTTTGCAATCATAAATCCGTAAAAACCAGCTAAAAATCCTCGTTTTAACACATATTCTACCAAAAAGCGCGCCAGTGGTTTTAGTAAAATACGAAGCCAATTGGTGCGCTTGCCCTGCTCAAACAGATACCGCGCGGAAGCCGTGCTGAGATTTTTCTTTTGCTGGGCGCGGTTGTGCAGGTCGGCGCGGGCGTGGTGCAGGAGTTCACCCGATACATG
Source organism: uncultured Saprospiraceae bacterium (assembly GCA_937872405.1). GTDB lineage: Bacteria > Bacteroidota > Bacteroidia > Chitinophagales > Saprospiraceae > JADJNW01. Next base: position 5,495 of record CALMSP010000080.1, read on the forward strand.
TTTTGTGGTAGCGCCAAGAATGGGTTTTATCGTATCGTGCCCGCCAATACCTGTGAATACGACCTTTCGCCGATCGAATAAGCGCAGTTTCGTATCTGGGTACCAGGAGGTGTGGCGCAGCCAGGTGTCTCCGATTTTATTGAGCCGATTAAAAGTGTAAGTATCTGATTTCCAGTCTTTTTTGATTTTTAAAATAACTTCATGTAATGTATCCGAAAGGGATTCATCGGCGTCAAGCGCGAGTACATAATCATGGCTGGCTTGCTGGGCTGCGAAGTGCCGTTGCTGGCTATAGGATTCGAAGGGATGCAACATAACCCTTGCGCCAAGCGCCTGTGCGCGCGCCGCGGTATTGTCCGTAGAAAAAGAATCCACGACCAACATTTCATCCGCGATGCCCGTCACACTGTGCAGGCAACGTTCGATGTTTTCTGATTCATTAAAGGTAATCACTACTACCGATAGTTGTATCATGTTACCTGGTTTTCCATTACAGCATCTTGAAAACGAATGCCCAATATTACAAAAAGTATGTAAATAGCTGTGCCTAATTGTGTTTCTAAGGTATGCTCCGGCACAAAGGATAATAGCATAATGATGTGAAATATTACAATCAAGGGGTTGTTGTAACTTTTTTTGTATAATAATGGGTAAATAATAGCCCAAATAAAATAACACAAACCCAATAAACCAGTAGCTGCTGCCACGAAAAGATACTGATTGTGCGGCATGAGTCCGCGCCCATGTAATGCAGGTAAATGTAGGCGATAATAATCCTCACAAGCCTGGCGAATATCGCCGACGCCGATGCCTGTCGAAGGGTGCCTGCGCACGATGTCAGCCCCTGCTAGCATAGACCCCAGGCGGTAAGAATCAGAAAGTTCCTCCAAGTTGGTTCGATGTTGAAATAAATACAAGCCGTAGCGCGTGTAGTCGAGTTTATTTTGTAAAGACGGCACAAAGCGCATCGCCAGCCAACCTGCCAGTAGCAACGCACTACCCGCAACGACCCCAAGCCAGTAGCGTCGGTGGCGCACTACCGCCCAAATCAGCAAAAAGAGGAGGACGCTATATAGCACGACCAATCCGCTGCGCACCGCCAACAGGTGCAGATAGGCTACCAGTAAAGCCGTCAATACAAGCATAGCAAGGGGTTCCCAGGCATAGCGCAAGAAAAAACGCTCCTGATACAGGTACCAACCAATGCCTACAGCGTAAGCGACCATTAGGCTAAATCGGATGTGCATCACGGGCGTAGGCAGCACCTGCCCCTGCTTGTAGCGCTCCATAATTTCCCAGGGGTCTTGTAAAAAAAGTGTTACAGAGTATAAACAGCCCATTACAACTAAAATAAAAAACAAGTATAATAATTTGTAATACAATTTTTTATGAAATACAGGAATAGATAATATCGTAAAAGGCAACAGCAAAAAAGGCAGTTTCATGCGGAGGCGGTCTATCAAAAAAGGAATATTTTCACTATATAATCCGCTGATTGCGTACAGTATAAAAATACCGCTTAGCCCCCAGAGCGCCGGGTGCCGGATAAAGCGTTTAAAAATAAGTACAAAATCTTTATTAAATATCGTATTGACGGTCAGCCCTATCATGCCGATACTCATAGCAGCATTTGACAACAATAACCCGATGAGTATCAACGTCAAGCTGAGTATTCCAATAAATTGATGGTTGAGCCATTGTCGCATGAAAGAAGCTACGGGTTTTTTAAAATATGCGCACGCAATAACACCAGGTTAATGTAATATATAATTTAATGATCAAATTTGCGCTTACTTACTGATTTTGAATATTTTAAAATTAAAATAAAATCGTTATTTTTACAATTCATTTACACATCCATACGCAATAAAAAAAGGATTGGTCAGGCTTTCTTTATTATAAAGCAGACGTTCACCGGTTTGCTGGTCTATGACTTTGCCGCCGGCTTCTTCCAGCACCAACTGCGCGGGGCAGGTGTCCCATTCGCTGGTAAAGCCCAATCGCGGGTAGATGTGCGCTTCGCCTTTGGCTACAATAAGAAACTTGAGTGCGCTGCCCTTCGCCACCAGGTCGGGTGCTTGAAGTTGTGCAATGAAGTCTTTTGTGGCATCGCTCAAATGCGAGCGCGAACAGACTACCCGTAGGTGCGGGGCGGTCATCTGAAAAGTGGCTGCCTGCAAGCGGGTCTTACCCCGATTCGTTTCTAACCAGGACCCCGCGCCTTTTACCGCCCAATATATTTCATTAAGTGCCGGCACATACACGATGCCTATAACCGGCTCATTGCGATGCACCAAGGCGATATTGACGGTGAACTCGCCATTGCGTTTGAGAAATTCCTTGGTGCCGTCAAGCGGATCTACCAGCCAGTAATAATCGTAGTTGCGGCGCTCCTCAAATGGTATCTGCCGGCTCTCCTCGGAGATGATCGGAAAGCGAATATCTAATTGTACTAACCCGCTGGTAATGATATCGTTAGCAGCTTTATCGGCCAAAGTAAGTGGCGACTGATCTTCCTTCAATTCAATAGGCATTTCGCTCACGTTGCCATAGACGCTCATAATGGCCGCGCCGGCCCGCCGAGCGATTTGAGCGACTTCGCCCGCTAATTTGATTTTATCCATTGGTAAGGAGATATTTTTAGCATACCTTTGCACAAAGGTAGGTTTGCCGAAGCGAAGTTCAAAACCTCTTGAAAAAATAAAATTGAGATACAGAAGCATTAAAAATATTATATTTTAAAATCGAAATATTACATTCGCAAAACAAACCGATCATTTATACACTCAATATTTACCGTCTTTTAAAGCATGTCTATTGAAATTGTAATTAATTATATAATGCATGAATAAAATATTAGTGACCGGAGGCTGCGGCTACATTGGTAGTCATACACTTGTAGATTTATTAGATCATGGCTTCGAGGTTGTTTCAGCTGATAATTTATGCAATTCGGATGAGGAGGTATTGAAGGGTATTGCTGCGATTACAGGTAAGCAGGTGCATAATTATAAAACCGACTTGTGTGATTTGGAGGCTACCCGCCAGATTTTTGTAGAACATACAGATATTGTGGGCATTATACATTTTGCTGCATTGAAATCTGTTAGTGAATCAGTGACGCAGCCCTTATTATATTTTCGTAATAATCTGAATAGTTTACTAAATATTCTCGATTGCATGGCGCATTTTGGGGTGCCTAATTTGATTTTTTCTTCCTCTTGCTCTGTTTATGGCAATACTTTGGAACTGCCTGTCACCGAGCATAGCCCATGGCAAGAAGCCGAATCGCCTTATGCGCGCACCAAACAGATGGGCGAGCACATCATCTGCGATGTATTGCAAGGCACACCCAATTTACAAAGCATTATATTGCGTTATTTCAATCCTGCCGGGGCGCATCCGTCCGCACTCATTGGCGAGTCGCCGCGCAATATGGCTAACAATCTGGTACCGGTGATCACTGAAACGGCCATCGGAAAACGCCCAGAAACAGTGGTGTTTGGTGATGATTATCCTACACGCGATGGTAGTTGCATTCGCGATTATATTCATATCATGGATCTTGCGCACGCGCATACACTGGCATTGCAATACCTGCTCCAACAGCGACAAACCAAACAAGTGGAAGTGTTCAATTTGGGTATTGGCGAGGGGGTGAGCGTGCTGGAAGCTATTCAGGCTTTCGAGCGTAACACCGGTGAGCACCTATCATATCGCATTGGGCCGCGCCGCCCTGGCGATGTGATGGCAATTTATGCCGATTACCACAAAGCCGCCGAGCGCTTAGGTTGGCAGCCGCATTATAGCATAGACGACATCATGCAGAGTGCTTGGAATTGGGAAAAGGCGCGTAGCACCCCCAGCTTGTAGCTTTAATGATAAATTAACTTTCAAAACAGGCGTAGTTCGGAAAATAGGCGTACCTTTGCGCCTTGTTTTTAGGCATCCGACTACTTTTTGAAATATCCGACTGTGCCGACATGCCTTCAAATTAAAACGTTATTTATTTTGTAAAATGCTGATTTTCAACTAAAATCAGCAAATTAATTCGGTATGCAAAATCTGAGAAACATTGCCATTATTGCCCACGTTGACCACGGCAAAACCACTCTGGTGGACAAGATGCTGTTAGTGGGCCGCCTGTTTAAAGATCACGAAACACCAGGCGAACTGATCCTTGACAACAATGATCTGGAGCGGGAGCGCGGCATTACCATCCTCGCCAAAAATGTATCCATTACTTATAAGGATACCAAAATTAATATCATTGATACTCCTGGTCACAGCGACTTTGGTGGCGAAGTGGAGCGCGTGCTCAATATGGCCGACGGGGTGCTGCTGCTGGTGGATGCCTTTGAAGGCCCCATGCCACAAACGCGCTTTGTACTGCAAAAAGCAATCGAATTGGGCTTGAAACCCATCGTTGTGATTAATAAAGTGGACAAAGAAAACTGTACGCCAGATGAAGTGCATGAAGCCGTTTTCGATCTGATGTTTACACTCGATGCAACCGAGGAGCAACTTGATTTCCCTACGGTATATGGCTCTGCAAAGCAAGGCTGGATGAGCGACGACTGGCGGAAGCCTACGGATACTATCACACCACTACTCGACATCGTGTTGGAGCATATTCCGGCGCCAAAAGTAGAAAACGGTACCCCGCAAATGATGATTACATCGCTTGATTACTCGCAGTACATCGGGCGGATCGCTATTGGTCGGTTGAGTCGGGGTACCCTGCGCGATGGACAAAATGTATCCTTGGTGAAGCGCGACGGCACAGTCGTGAAAAGTAAAATTCGTGGACTATTCACATTCGAGGGCTTTGCCAAAGTAAAAGTGGAAGAAGTGCATGCTGGCGATATATGCGCGGTATTCGGAGTGGACGGTTTTGAAATTGGTGATACCATCACCGATTATGAAAACCCAGAAGCACTGCCAGCCATCAGCATTGATGAACCGACTATGAGTATGGTTTTTACGATCAATGACTCACCGTTCTTTGGGCAGGAAGGCAAATTTGTTACGTCGCGTCACATCAAAGAACGACTGGAAAAAGAACTCGAAAAGAACCTTGCCCTGCGCGTAGAAGCTACTGATTCGGCTGATACTTTCCGAGTATTCGGGCGCGGCGTATTGCACCTCGCTGTACTCATTGAAACCATGCGCAGGGAGGGATACGAATTGCAAATTGGTCAGCCTCAGGTAATTATGAAGCGCATAGATGGTGTACTCCACGAGCCGGTAGAAGAGTTGAATATTGATGTGCCGGAAACATCCGCAGGTACCGTAATTGACATGGTGACGCGCCGTAAGGGCATCATGCAATCCATGAATCCGAAGGGTGAGCGCCAGTTTTTGGTATTTGAGATTCCTTCCCGTGGTATCATCGGGCTGCGTAGCAATATGCTTACAGCTACCGCTGGCGAAGCCATTATGACGCACCGCTTCAAAGAGTTTCAACCGCACAAAGGCGAGATTCCTGGTCGTAGCAACGGATCGCTCATATCTATGGAAAATGGCACGGCTATTCCCTACAGTATCAATAACTTACAAGAGC
>CALMSP010000081.1 GCA_937872405.1 uncultured Saprospiraceae bacterium
AATTAACTTTGTTTCCTTATATTAATACGTCAACTTAATTTGAAAATGGTATTATACGAAAAATTGTCAACCAAAGCACTACACCCCCGCTTGCGACAAACCGATGTTGGAGGCTGTGGCTCTGTCGCTGTCTGTCTGATGCTCAAAGATTATTTTGATGTCTTTTCGTGTACGTAACTGCTCAATGATATGATGCATTACCTTTACATCATCTTCTATGTAATGAAATATTTCTTTAGGAAGTTTTTGTTCACTCTCCTGTGAATGGATGTAACGCATTGCCGCATATAGTCCATCAATATGTTCACTTTTGAATTTGTAACCTAAATATTTTCCAACATGCTTTAGTCCGTAACTGCTCAATGGAAAAACATAATGTTGTTTTATCAACGCACAAAGGTCATAGTGATTTCTGCTTAGAAAAAAATCAACATCAAGCTTGTGTCTGGCAAAGGCAAACTTTAAAACACTTTTGTCAAAGCCAAAGTAACTGAAAAAATGAGCGTCTTTGTTGATATTGATATATTTCAGAAACTCTTTGAGAATATTTTTTTCTTGTGACCATTTTTCTGCGTAAAAATGTTTCACCTCATTATTATGATGATTATGATGAACTGCTATGCTCCAAACTTTTTTGTCTTGGTAGGAATAATCTAAATCCGTCTCAATATCAAAATGTATAATGTCGCTGTCAGGAAATTGTATTGGCGCAAGTTGGAAGATTTTATTTTCTACCTGTGATAATGCAAGTAATTTTATCTTATTGATATAGGCCGTTGAAACCCCAACGCCCTGTAACTTTTGTGAAGTATCAAAGGAAAGCAGGTCGTCAAAATTTTTAATCCCAATGCTTTTTAATATTTTTACTTTCCTATCCTGAATGCCGTGTAAAGAAGCAAGTCCGTGTCTGCGGTAACTCCGTGTCGCCTTGCTAATATATTTACTTATTCTTTGTGAACCTCTAACTTTATATTTGCCTTCATGTGTATCACTGTCTGTTTTGTAATAAAGAGTTTCCTCTATGCCAATTGAGCGAAGAGCTTTTTCTACTCTGTAAACATCATCAACATCCTGCCAATTGTAAGTGTAAACGCAAATAACTTTTTCATTATTTGATGCTGCGTTCTCGTTTGGTTTTGCTGTTGCTGCTTTTGCGCTAACTCCTAAAAGTCCACACTCTGTTGCCTTTTTAATTATCTGCCAAGTCGTGTCGATTTCTTTGATGTCAGCAAATACGAGCCACTTCCCCGACTTATGTGTGTTAAACTTTTTTGGATGATTTTGCTGTTGTTTAACGAAAGCATAAACCCAATAGTTGTCCGTAATTGTAGAGGGGAAATCGCTGTCCCACCAGCAATCTTCTGTAATATTGTCTGTCTTTTTAGTTTTTTGTTTTGCCATTGTTTACCACTTTACTGTCGTCTTGCCATTACTGATAACGGTTCGCGTTTTACGTAGTGACGGGTTTCAAGGCACTAAACTTTGTTCAAAGCATAGCCCTTTCGATTTATCACTGCACCCGCAATTCCGCTGTTGTGGCGAGTGCTTTATTCTCTTAGTTTTATTATTTCTTCTTTAAGTTTTGGCAGTTCTCTTATCACTATTGTCCAAATTACTTCATCTGATATATTATCATATTCGTGAGCAATTCTGTTTCTTGTGCCTATAATTTGTCTTGCGTTTTGTATTTCGATTTTGACGTTTTTATAGTTGGTTATCCTATTTACGGCTTCTCCTATTATTTCAATATTTCGCTCAACCGCTTTTTTGGTCTTTAAGTCCTTCTGAAATTCAAAAAAATCTCTCTTTTCAGGCAGAAATTCAAAAATCTCATCTATTGACCTCAGAATATCCTCCAGCCAAGCATTTTATCTTGTTATCCATAAAGTACAACTTTTGACTCGTCAATTTCCTTTCTGAAAAATGAGTTTTTTATTCCACGTTCTTCTATCAAGTCTATTTGTCGCTTTAAAATCTGTTCCAGGTTATCCTTTAGTTGAAAATACAAATCGGTATATTTTATTGGGTCATTTTCGTCAAAGTCAACAACGAAATCAATGTCCGATTCGGGTGAAAAGTTGTCTGTCAGTACAGAACCAAAAACAGAAAAACGCTTGACTTTATAATCTCTACAAAGTTCTTTTATACGTTTTAAATTGTCTTCTGAAATTTTCATAACTAACTAATATTAATTGCAAAATTACAATTTTTTCGTGAGTTCTGTTTTAGCATTTGCCATCAACATTTATGTACACCCAATATTGCGTGTATATCCCCTATACGCGCTATGGCGTTACTATGGCTAATATACGTACTTTCCCCAGAAAAGTTGCATGCAGGGGCGGTGGTTTTTATATTTTTTTTAATTGGGAATGGCGTACTTGCTCAATCTTAAAAGCCTGTTTTTCAGGTTTTTACAAAAGTACAAGTCGGGCTTCACAAATCGTAAATAGCATTACAAGGCATTTAGCATGTAATGATTTGCACATTTTTTGATAGGGCAATAGTTTATAAAACCGATTCAAACAATTAATACGTATCTTACTCATCATAAGATGTGTTATGGGTGAAAAGTTAAATACCGTATCACAAAAGGGTTTATAAAATTGTAAGGTCTATTTTATTTAGAAACAAGTGCTGATTATGCAATTTCATTACATCAAGAAGCGAAATTTCATTATACTGTTAATAATAGTCTGCATAAAATGCTGTCTATTGCATCCTACTGTTGCACAAACCCCTTCTCGTGATAGCCCTTGGATTCGCACCAGCAGTTTTATTGTACTACCAATTGCATTTTATACCCCAGAAACACGGCTTGGATTTGGTGCCGCCGCGGCTTATACTTTTCGCTTCCGGGATGAGCCGGATACGCTGCGGCCAGCACAAATACAGCCCGGCGTGGCTTATACACTTGAAAATCAGTTGCTTTTATATTTGCCGTTTCAAATATTTTATCATCATAATCAATACAATATTTACGGTGAGTTGGGGTACTATCGGTATTTTTATCGCTATTATGGTATTGGTAATGATACCCCGACGGACGCGGAAGAATTATATACTGCGCATTTTCCGCGTGTACGGCTCAATGTGCTGCGGCGCCTTCATCCGCATGTATTTGTGGGCTTGCGTTATTGGTTTGATGACTATCGCGTGGTGCGGCGCGCGGCGCAGGGTTCGCTGATCCAAGATACGGATACGGGCAGCCAAGGTGGTGTGGTTTCTGCTTGGGGGGTAGTGGCCAATTTTGATTCTCGCAATAATCTTTTTTATCCAACGCGAGGTATGCTGGCAGAATTGGTGCTGCTGGACAACACTCGCTTATTGGGTAGTGATTTTTATTATACCCGTTTATCATTAGACGCAGCGGTTTATCATACTTTTCCATGGCAACACACGCTGGCGCTCAATGGTTTTACCGACCTTACTTTTGGCGACCCGCCTTTCTTTCAAATGCCGCTGCTTGGTGGAACTAAAAAACTGCGTGGACACTGGGAAGGGCGATTCCGCGATCGGAAACTCCTGCTGTTGCAAGCGGAATATCGTTTCCCACTGTTTTGGCGGCTGGGCATGGTTGCCTTTGCTGGGGCAGGTAAAGTGGCTCCCGATCTGCCGACATTGATGCGCGCCGGTACAACCGTTCATTATAGTGTCGGCGGGGGACTACGGGGGCGGCTCAGGCGAAAAGATCCCATTCACATTCGCATAGATGTGGGCTTTGATGAAAATGGACAGTATCTGCCGTACATCACGATAGGTGAGGCATTTTGAAAAATCCCTGACAGGATTTGAAAGCCCTGCCAGAGATTACCTAAACTACTGTTTTACAATACGTTGGGTAAAATATGCTTGCTCGATAGTGCCTCGAAGTATATACACGCCATTAGGTAGGTGGTGTACATCCATAGTGGCGGCGTTGCCATTGAGGGTTTGCTGCAACAACAACTTACCGTTTATATCGAACAGTTGTGCGGTGCCGGCAGTCGCGCCATTCCAAGTGAATTGCAGTTGATCCTGAACAGGATTTGGATATACACGTACTTCTGCTTGCAATGATGGCTTGCGCGTGCTGGTGCTTAGGGGGCGCGTGGTTAGGTCGTCCAGACAAAAATACAGCGGCGTATTGATGCCAAATTCGCCGACATCACTGGAAGCTAATACCATTAGCAGGCTGTCGGCTTCGCCAAGTGACCTGAGATCCACCCACGTCCACGGGCCCCGGATGAATTTAACGGATGAGCGGTAATCGGCAAGGAAAAACTCTACGCTGTCGGTGCTTACTTGCCCATCCAAGTATTTGAAAATGGTCACTTTAAAAAAATCAGGATCGTTGCCACTTTCGCCACCGAAGCGTTTGGCAAAGGCATCGCCGTCGCGCATGCTGTAATAAGCATAAGTGTTATTAGAAATGTAAAAACCCTCCAGTGCCACCCGCGATTCAAAGCGCACGGTGCGTTTTTCACCATAGGTTACGCCATACCTGAGCGAGCCGTCCCAGCCGCCGCCGGTAATGGAAGAATATTGATTCTGGAATCCTGGGGTCCTAAAATCCGTGCTACGAGATATGGCCCAACCCGACCAGGCGTCGAATTCGGCAAGA
>CALMSP010000082.1 GCA_937872405.1 uncultured Saprospiraceae bacterium
GGTGGACGCTATCATTGACCCCCGCGACACGCGCCGCTGGATTGCCGAAGGTATTGCTATGGCAAATCATGCGCCGGTAGAGCGATTTAATGTAGGCGTTATGCAAACGTAATAGTTATTCACCACATGTAGCACGCAAGTAGGAAAAACATGATACATCATTCCGGTTTTGTAAATATTATAGGAAGACCTAATGTCGGCAAGTCCACGTTATTGAATGCCTTGGTAGGCGAACGTATGTCAATTATTACGCACAAACCACAGACAACGCGGCACCGCATTCTGGGAATTTTGAGCGGAGATGATTTTCAGATTGTCTTTTCGGATACACCAGGTATTATAAAAAATCCGGCGTACAAAATGCAAGAAGTGATGAATCGCTTTGCTTATTCTACATTTGAGGACGCCGATGTGATGCTGTTTGTAACCGAACCGCAAGAACATTTTAAAGCGGACGACCCAATTGTCACCAAATTAAAGGATATTGAAGTCCCTTTATTCTTGATTATCAATAAAATAGACCTCCTTACGCCGGAGCAATTGGATACATTGATGGCGCATTGGAGCGAATTAGCACCTTCCGCTCGCGTGCTACCCATTTCAGCGCTGCACCAGGCCGGCACAGCGGGGCTGTTGAAATTAATTATTGAAAACTTGCCCGAAGGGCCCGCCTATTTCCCAAAGGATCAACTGACCGACAGGACAGAGCGATTTTTTGTCACGGAAATTATCCGCGAAAAAATATTAGAACAGTACGAACAGGAGATTCCTTATTCCTGCGAGGTGAGTGTAGAAGATTTTAAAGACACAACCACCAATAGTGGCGAAGCATTAGCGCGCATCAATGCTGTGATTTATGTGGCACGCAAAACCCAGAAAGCCATTTTAATTGGTAAAAATGGTGAAGCCATTAAACGGCTGGGCACGCAGGCACGTAAAAGCATAGAAGCCTTTCTGGAGCGAAAAGTATTTCTTGAGCTACACGTAAAGGTGCGCGATAACTGGCGCGACGATGAGCAACAACTGCGCCGGTTTGGCTATCAGGAATAGTGCTGGACGGAGATAACACACCGAGCTAAGTTTTGAGCACCGTCGGTATTTCGAGGTTATTTACAAGCGTAAAATATTTTTACATCATTTGATAATTCTATGATACAAATTGAGCGCATGTTTCAATTTTGTTTCAATTCTTAATTACTAATGCTTAGTATATTTAGCTTTAGGTCATCAAAAGCAGGCGAGCCTATGCTCTATGACATCGAAATTTTTGAACATACTCTAAAGTTGGACTTACTATATACAACAGCCAATGATGATGGACAACAACTGGCATTATCATGAACTTGAATCTTTGCTGCACCGAGGTAAGAACAAAAAAGATGGCTCATACCAACACATACGAGCCATCCTCGCCAGCTACCCCTTA
>CALMSP010000083.1 GCA_937872405.1 uncultured Saprospiraceae bacterium
TTACCCATTTCTTTTTATTGCAAATATATGACTTTATAATTTGAAAATGGTATAACTCGCTACTGGCGCGTGCCCGAAGAAGACCCACAAGCAGCGCGCTCGGCGTATTATTGCAGTATTAACTGGGGCAAACAAACGCTGATGCTTGACTTGCAAGCGCCTGAAAATCAGGCAATTGCACATCAGTTGGTACAAGAAGCGCACATCGTTATCAGCAATTTCAAGCCCCGTGCAGCACAGCGCATGCGCATGGATTATGCCTTCTTAAAAACGCTCAATCCGAGCATCATCTTTGGACAAATTACTGGCTTTGGCGAGGACGACGACACCTCTGCATTCGATGTGGTGCTGCAAGCGGAGGCAGGCTTCCTGTACATGACCGGCGAGCCAGGCCGCGACCCCGTGAAGATGCCGGTAGCACTCATTGATATATTAGCTGCGCATCAGTTAAAAGCGGGTTTATTAATCGCATTATTACATTTATATAAAACTGGCAACGGAAGTTATATCACCGTTTCACTATTTGAAGCAGCGATCGCCTCCTTAGCGAACCAAGCGACCAACTGGCTTATGGCAGGGCACATTCCGCAGCGAATCGGTACGCAACATCCGAACATTGCGCCGTATGGTGATATGCTGGATACGAAGGATCATAAGCCCATTGTATTAGCTGTTGGCACCGAACGGCAATTTGAAAACCTCTGTAACGCCTTGAATATCAGCCTAAAAGAAGATTTTTTCAGCAATGCTTATCGCGTGCATCACAGAGTGGCGTTATTACAATTATTACAACCCATTTTTTTACAATATGATAAAGATGATATTTTAGCCCGCTTGCGGAAGGCCGGCGTACCCGCTGCTGCTATTCGCACCATGCCGGAAGTATTCGAGCATCCTACCGCCCAAAAGATGATATTGGAAGCAACACTCCCCGACGGGCAGGTCAGTAAATGCGTGAAAACGGTTGCCTTTACGATGAAATAATTGTACTTTTGGAAAAAAAAGCAATGCCTATTGGTAACGTCCCAAAAGCAACCTGTATAAAATTGGAAGCGAAAAGTGAATAATTTTATTATAAAAATCATAAAAATACCGATTGAAAAAAGAAATATTACTCCTATTGTGGCTATTTTTTTGTCATCTGCAAGTGTCGCAGGCGACGCATATCGTGGGTGGCGAGATGAATTATACCTGCTTGGGTGATGATCGGTACGAAATTACGCTTACCATCTTTCGGGATTGTTTTTATGGTGATCCGCTCGCTTGGTTCGACAATCCTGCTTCTATTGGTATCTTTGATCAGCAAAATCGCTTGGTCGGCCAAGTGTTGGTAGCCTTAATGGGCAATGATACCTTGAGTCCGGTGTTGAGCGGGCAGTGCTTTGTGGCGCCGCCCAGTGTATGTGTGCATACGACCACGTACCGCACCACGGTTACACTACCTTTTAGGGAGGGTGGTTACCAATTAGCCTACCAGCGCTGCTGTCGCAATCAGACAATTCAAAATATTATAAACCCATTAGCTTCCGGTGCTACGTTCGGGGTTACCATTTCGGAAACCGCTTTGCGGGCATGCAATAGCAGTCCAAAATTTAAAAGTTGGCCGCCAATTTATATCTGCGCGAATGAACCCATTGTATTTGACCAATCCGCCGAAGATATGGAGGGCGATTCTATCGTGTATCGTTTGTGCGCGCCCTTATTAGGCGCTAATCAACAAAATCCTCGGCCGCAACCTCCATTCCCACCGCCGTATCCACCAGTAGTGTGGTTAGATCCGCCCTATGGCGTGAATAATATGCTAAATGGCATACCGGGTAGCGAACCGCTGCGCATTGACCCGGTTACGGGTACACTCAGGGGTACGCCAAATACGATCGGGCAGTTTGTAGTGGGCATTTGTGTAGAAGAATATCGCAACGGCGAACTCATTTCTACTATACGCCGCGATTTTCAATACAACGTGGGCATTTGTGGCAAGCCCAGCGCCAGTTTCTTTACGCCGGAAGTGCAATGTGGCAATTTGAATGTCACTTTTAGTAATCAAAGTCAGGATTCAGACAACTTCCGTTGGGAATTTGGTGATCCGCGCCAACCGAACGCATCTTCTACGGTACGCTCGCCGAGCTTTACATTCGCTGATACAGGCACTTACCTCGTGCGTTTGATTGTAGAACCAGGTACTGCTTGTGCTGATACATCTGTGCAACGTATTCGCTTAATTGCACCAACCGTAGTACCTAATTTTAGCATCGAAGAACTCATTTGTTCTGATTCGCTGATCTTCGCGGCTTGGGATGCCTCCATTGATAATACCGCCAACATTATAAGTTGGGATTGGACGCTCAGGCCGCCCGGCACAGTATCGGATTTACAAAACCCCGTCTTTGCTGTACGTAGCAGCGGTAGGTACGAATTAGAATTAAAAGTGACTTCTGACAATGGCTGCCGCGCAGATACGACGCAGTATATAGACTTCCAATTGCTCGAACTTACAATACCAGATACCTTGCGGGTGTGCCTTGGCGATACGATTGCCCTGCATCCGATGTTCAATCCATCCTACATCTATTTTTGGACACCGCCGGAAGGATTAAGTGATCCCAGCGCGCCAAATCCGCTCGCAGCGCCCGATAGCAGTCAAATTTATACCGTTATTATAAAAGATGCGGAAGATTTTTGCAGCATTACCCACGAAATCGTAGTGCTTGTAGCAGCTCCGATTGATTCGCTCACCGCTTTCGCCGAACCGGATTCTATTTTTGGTCGGGGGACAGCACAGTTATTCACTACTTTTAATAATAATTTTACATATACCTGGATTCCTGCAAATAATATTAACAATCCGACTATTCATAATCCAACGGTAAGCCCAAGCGAAACAACTACTTTTCAAGTCTTGGTGCGCAATGATGCAGGCTGTACCCAAACGGCCTTTGCGACCGTATTTGTAATTAATCTTGCTTGTGATGATCCGCATATTTTTATCCCGGATGCGTTCACGCCCAATAATGACGGCATAAATGACGTATTTCGTGTGCGCGGCAATAATATTGACGATCTATATGTAGCTATTTTCAACCGTTGGGGGCAGCGGGTATTCGAATCACGTACACCTGGCGAAGGCTGGGACGGAACCTTTCGAGGGGTACCCTTACCACCCGACGTGTACGGGTATTATGTAGAATTACGCTGCTTTGATGGTCGTATTTTTTTTCGCAAAGGAAATGTACTGCTCATCCGTTAGCATAAAATAATAGGTTCAATGTTCCGTTTTTACAGGAGAATATCAAATTATGAAGTACAACTCCTGTATTGCTCTAATTTTATTGGGAAGTATTTCTCCGCTGATGTCGCAAGTTTCCATAGGGCTAAGCGGTGGCGGCGGCATAGACCACAATACCAGCCTCAGAATGGCGCTACCGCTGGAGTACACCTTCTCCCCTTCTTTTAGTATTCAAACGGCATTTAATTTCACCCAACAACATAACCAACAGTTAATCAATCGTTTAAGAAGCGATCAAGCATATCGTCAGGTTACGATTAGCTATGTTGGCATTCCTGTTTTAGCTAAGTTCCGACTGAATTTTCGCTCTATGTCACTAACTGCCGCATCGGGTCCGCAATTAAGTTATGGCTTGCATTTTGTAGCAGTATCTGAAACAGGGCATGTAGAGGAGTTAGAATTTGAAAACTTAAACATTAATCGCTTCGATATTGCTATGCACATGGGTGTAGGTGTTGAGCGCGAAATTCGCAATCAAGCTAAGTTATTCATTCATTATTTTCACCAAATAGGCGTTAATGATATTGATTTTAATAAAAATAGCGATATATATAATGAAAGTCGAATTCTTACCATAGGGATTTTATTTCCACTACATCAGCGTTAATATTGGGATATTGGGATATTTTAATAACGATATTAAACAGTTGGAGGTATTAAAAAAACGGGGAGCAACTACAAGAGCTGCTCCCCGAATGTCGTTCTTTATCTCAGT
>CALMSP010000084.1 GCA_937872405.1 uncultured Saprospiraceae bacterium
AAATTATTGATTTCATTGGCTATTATTTCTGCTTCTTTTAACCCGATATTCGCATTATTTGCTTTTTCAATCGGGGATCTGCTCCTCGATTTTGATAAGCATGTTGAAATTGCTTGCGACAGTCCGTGCACAAAAAGTTCTGTTTTCCGGTACTTTTTTATGCCGTTTTTTACGACATTGGGACTATCGCAATGAGGACATTGGACTTTGATTTTTATTTGACACATGCTTCAAAGTTCGTCCTCATTGTCTTTTTGAACAAGCGTCATACATCTTTTTGCATGACCTCAAGGGTTACGCATTTTATGCTGGGCAATATAAATGTTTCGTTCAATGTAGCTGTATTGCCATGAACAGTTGCTAACTTTGGTATTATTTTCATTATAGAATTAAAAAACCCGGAAATAAATGAATACGAAATCCATATTTCTGCTCCTGCTCGGTCTGTTTTGTACAGTACTTAGCGCGCAGCACGATTCTTCGTCCATCGAATCCGACACAAGTATTTCCATTGATAGTGCAAAATCTTCCAGCGAAATGTTCAAACAAACGGTTACGTACCGCTTCGATTTTCCGACAAACGACGGTGCGATTCAGTTTTTCAAACCCCTTGATTTTAAAGGGCAAAGCAGCGAACAACTTCATAAAATGAACTCCGAAAGGATCATTGCTCGCGTGGTCGGCGTGGGTCTCACCTTGGTTCTGCTCATTGGCACCATTCTGCTGTTGCGCTACTTAAAAGGTACGGCGATTAAAGTCATTATTGGACTATTTGGCCTATGTACATCTTTGGGGGTTGGCTTTCTTTTTTTAATGTTTGATGCTTATTCGAGCCTCAACGACCACGCCAGCAGTAGAGCGGCTGACCGGCTTCGGACGCTGGCCAATCAAATAGGCGTAACCTGGAGATATTACACAGTAATCCCAGATGAGAATTATCGCCTCTGTTTGGTACAAAACGAAGAAAGCGCACTCATAGTGGATTATAAGAATAATCAGGGCTGGCGCATTCCGAAAGGGCAGGTAGCAGCTATCATTGCCAATCCTGATAGTGCCTTTGCCGAGGGTAAAGCGGTGTATTTGACCACAGAAGAATCTAAAAAGAAAGAGCACCAACATGAGCTAATACTCGTGCTCAAAGGTAACGATCCGGCGCGCATTCACTTGCAGTATTACAGCACTTCTGGCAGGGCTTTTGATGCTGTTTCACATGCCGATACCTTCAAAAATTTATGGGAAGGGGCCGATTGGGATGCTGAAAATTAAACCGCTTACAGTATAAAAATATTGGCAGGGGGTCAAACCAATTGTTTTACTTTTCAGATTTCGCCAATCTTAAAGATTTACGAAATCTCACTTACCATTTTAATCCATTACCAAAATATTTACTAAACGGCAACAAAAGTAATTTGAATAAAGCATCGGCTTTTAAAATTGCAAAGTTTTGCAATCCCACGAATATAATAATTTGGTTTTATTTACAATCTATTCATTTTTGAGGATATTCTATTATAATTCATTTATTGTACAAGCCTGCCCATTCTAACAAAATAGTATCTAAATTTCACAGCTCTTGCCCTACAACTTCGCGCAAATAGCGCAGCGAGCGCCCCATGTGCGTTTCGACGGTTTTCACCGAAAGGTTCAAG
>CALMSP010000085.1 GCA_937872405.1 uncultured Saprospiraceae bacterium
ACCCATTTCTTTTTATTGCAAATATATGACTTTATAATTTGAAAATGGTATAATTTGAGCGGATCAAGGTCTTTAGCAATGGTAATTTGATGCGGATTAATATTATAATTCGCTACTAAACTATCTGTTAATTTTTCGATATATTCTACCGCATCAACGCCTACAAGGTCTTCGTCTTGATATAAATTTTGGTGAATAAGTGCCATTGAATTAACCCGGTTGCGCCCTTCTTGTATAGCTTCCAAGGCTTTAGGATCATCTATTTGGCGTGATTGCAGGCTTAGTAAAGAGGATATAATTTGCAGGTTATTCTTTACTCTATGATGAATTTCTTTTAACAACAATTCTTTTTCGTGTAATGCCTGCTCGATTTGTATATTTTTTTCTTTTAATAAAGTGTGTGCTTTTTTTCGTAGTTGCAATAAGCGCTGCGCCAAAAATATAATAAGCATCAATGCTGACAGGGTTATGATATAAACTAAACGTTCGCGTTTATTTTTTTGTAATTGAAGTTGCTGTATGGCAATAATATTTTCTTTTTCTTTGGTTAAATATTTAGTTTCCATTTCCGCTTCTAACTTGAGGCGCTCTTCGGAGAGTAACGTATCGGCATAAAATTTATATTCCAACAGCGCATTATAAGCCTCTTCATATTTACCAAGCCCTTGCAATGTATGCGCTTGCAGGTCATAAAAATTCTTTTTAAGTAAATTAAAATTTGTTTGTAAAATTGATGACTGATAGGTCTCTAATACATCATGAGCGCTGGGGTAATCTTTTTCAAAAAGATAAATTTTAACAAGTAATAACTTTGATAATAAAAAATTGTAAGGCGGTATATTTATTCGCTCTGAGCGAAATAATTCCAACAACACTTGCTTGGCTTCTTCGATGCGTTTCATTTCGTAGAGCGCATTAGCCAAGGAAATATCTATGGTTTGCACTTCGGTCCACTCTTGTAGCGCTTGATACAAAGCTCTGGCTCTTTTTAGATAGCTTGTAGCATATTCATATTCGTTTTTATATCCATATACTAAACCAATATTATTATATGTGGCGGCTATACCAATACTATCGTTGGTGTTTTTTTTAATTTTTAATGATTTTTCATACATTTTTATTGCTTCATCATAACGATTTAGCCTCCGGTAAACAACCGCTAAGTTGTTAAGCAGGCGCGCGTAGGCGTAGTCATCATCTAAATTCGTATAAATAGCATCCGCTGCTACATAATTTTCCAGTGCTTTGCCAAGATCATCCGCATAAAAATAGGCGATTCCTTTATTAAGCAATAAGCTGGCATGTTCTTTTTGCCACTTTGCATTGCCTTCTGCAATTGCCAATCCTTCATTATATAATGATACCGCTTTATCTGTATTACCTTGTATATCAGCTATAATTCCTAAATTGCGCAAAGCAAATAGGATACCCTTAGTGTAGGATACCGTTCGGGCTTCGCGAAGTGCTTGCTGCGCCAAACGTTCGGATAATAGGAGTGAATCGGAGACATAAATGCGCGATAATTCGTTGAGCGCATCAATGCGGAGCGTGTCGTTGTTGCCCTGTATGAGGCGTTGGAGGCTGTCTATCGCTGATGATTGTGCACATAACAGCACATTTAGCAATAGTAAGAAAATTATTAACAATGCTTGTTGCAAAATAGATTTTATGATGAATATATTTAAAAACATGCCTTTATTTATTTACTTTTTTAATGAAAAATGGGATTTGATGTATTGTCAATGGTTGTTTACAATCTTTTGGTTAAGATAAAAAATTATCGGAAATTAGCTGTATGCGGTCAGTGGCACGTCATCCATTTGGATGATTTGTAACTCATGTTATTGAAAAAAATAGGCAAGTGGGTCGCAGTCAGTTGTTTTACTTTTCAGATTTCGCCATTCTTCAGGATTTACGACATATCATCTACTGTTTTAATATATTACCAAAAAGTGAAGCTGTTATGATTTTTTCAAGCGTGATTTAGGGATATGCAGTTATAAAAGTTTATGAGTTTTTTATCACTATAATATCTTGAAAATCAGCGGATTGATCCTTGTTTCGACCGCACCAATAGCCATAATGAATTGCTTGAATGTGTAATCCGGCGGCGCGAATTTTTTCTTGTAGCCAGGCTTCATCAAAGGCGACATTAGCCGACCGTACCTGCGCATCCATCAGGCGGTAGTGACCATGATCAAAAGGGAAATCGAAGGCCGGGTGGTTGCCTTGGGCGGCTGTATGATTCCAAATAAAAAAAGTGGCTACACATACGCCACCAGGGCGGAGTGTGCGGGCTATTTCGTGCAGGTAATTTTCGGCTGCAGCCGGTAGCAGGTGCGTGAATACAGAGATGACCATTGTAAAGTCGAACGCCGCGTTGGCATAAAGGAATCGAAACTGACCAGCATCAGCGCCATTAGCCCGATAGAGGTCGTTGTTCAAAGGCACATAGCGAAAACGAAAATTAGGAAAACGGGTACTGATGTGCTTCTGGCACCAGCGTACACCCAACTCCACCACGTCGAAGCCCTCGTACTGCCCTTGGGCATTGAGGTAGCGCGTGAGCGGGGCCGCCATTCTGCCGATGCCGCTACCTACATCCAGCACAGCATGATGCGCCTGCAAGCCACCCTGTTGCACAAAAAATTGCAGCATCTTTTCGCCTTGCGCCCGGAAGTCGCCCGAACCCGTATAGATCAGTCCACGCGGCGGCGTGAGCGGGTCGCGGGCGTTGGTGATAGTCGCCCACAAATCCGTAGGCCAGTAGTACAGCCGTCGGGCCACGAATCGCCAAGTTGGGGGCAGCAGGTAATATAATCGCCGTAGCATCATATTAATGATTTAACTCCAACAACGCTGGGCGCTGCGAGATTTCATGATAACAAATCACCCCTTCGCAGAAGTAATGCGCCACCATACTTTTGCGGGTAGCACCAGGACGCTGGATGGCCGCACCGCCGTGAATCAAATTGGCGTGCCAGATGAGCACATCCCCTTTTTTAGCAAGAAAATATTGCTTTTCGAGCTTGGCTTGATCAATTATTTCCGCAATCTTGTCTTCGTAGTGGCTGTTGCTATGCGCGCCGATTGTCCATCGGGTGTTGCCGGCATCATAATCTTGGCAGGTGATGTAGGGCAAGCGATGGCTACCTGGGTAGAAAAACAAAGGGCCATTATCGAGGGTGCAATCTTCCAGCGCGATCCAAGCTGCAATCAGATAGCCTTTCGGCTCCGTGCTCATGTGGATAGAATCCGAATGCGCGCGCTGTTCGCTACCGCTGATAAAATTGATGGTATGAAAAGGAATGACCTTGCGGCCCATGACGAAGCTCAGCAGTCGTAGCAAGTCAGGGTGGCGAAAAAAGTCTTTATCCGCTACATCCGAAACCCGATACGATTCCATAATTTTTCGGCCCGTATAATTGAAGTCCACCCTACGCGCACGTAACAGTCCTTCTATATCTACATTCAGGCGCTCGACAGCATGGTCATCAAAAAAGCCTTTGAGAATCATGTAACCATCATCAATAAAACGAAGCAACTGCTCCTGCAAGTACTCTGAAAACCCATCGAAATTGGGGTGGGCAGCAAGTGCTTCGTGTGCGTTGGTTCGGTCGAGCCATGGGGCATCCGCTTCCGTGGATTGAAATACATGGCTGCCAATGGGCGCATAAATGCTTCGGCGCAGCCCCGCATGGCGGTAGAGGTGTTTATTATGTTGCAACCGCCTGCTATTCAATAGGTTATTCAATACGTACACCCCTTTGTAGCGACGCAGCCAGCCCGAATATTTTTGGAATAAGTGACCGAGTTTTATCATGTGTTATGCTTATTGTTCGCTTTTCGCAAAATTCACAATTTTTCCCAACATTTATCTCTTCGGGTACGACCTATGTGCGTCAGAAAAAGATTTCAAAAGGTTTCCGAAAAATAAAAATTGCAGTGCCGCCAACAATTCCCTATCTTTGCACTTTTATTGATTCAAACATTTGACAAGTTGAAAACAACATTTGAAGAATTGGGGCTGATCCCAGAAGTGCTTACGGCGATTGGCGAGTTAGGTTTTGAGCACCCCACCCCAATTCAAGAGCAATCCATTCCGTACATTTTACAATCCCGCAATGATCTGATCGCGCTTGCACAAACCGGAACCGGCAAAACCGGTGCTTTTGGGTTGCCTGTGCTGCAGCAAATTAATCGGGACAACAATGCCACGCAGATGCTCATACTGTGCCCTACGCGCGAGTTGTGTCTGCAAATTAGTAAAGAACTGACCTTATTCGCCAAGTACTTGCGCGCGCTACGTATTGTGCCGGTGTACGGTGGCGCCGATATTGTGAAACAAATGCAGGAGTTGCGGCGCGGCGCGCAAATTGTGGTAGGCACGCCTGGTCGTGTGATTGACCTGATCAACCGGCGCAAATTAGAGTTGGAAAATATCCAATGGCTGGTACTCGATGAAGCGGATGAAATGCTTTCGATGGGGTTTAAAGAAGAATTGGACACTATTTTGGCGCAAACTTCGGCTGATAAACAAACGCTGCTTTTTTCAGCCACGATGCCCCGCGAAATGATGGTCATTGCCGAAAAATATATGCGCAGCCCGCAAGAAATTTCGGTCGGAAAAAAGAATGTTGGCGCTGAAAATGTTCAGCATCAGTATTTTATGATTCACGCAAAAGATAGATATGAAGCGCTGAAACGCATCGCGGATTATTATCCGAGTATTTATGGCATCGTGTTTTGTCGCACGCGCCAAGAAACGAAAGACATAGCCGATAAACTCATGCAGGATGGTTACAACGCTGATGCCCTACATGGCGACCTTTCGCAGGCGCAGCGCGACTATGTGATGAACCGATTTCGGGCGAAGCAATTGCAAATATTGGTGGCAACAGATGTGGCTGCGCGTGGTCTGGATGTAAATAACCTTACGCATGTGATCAATTACAACCTTCCCGACGATCCTGAAGTGTACGTGCATCGTAGCGGGCGCACAGGGCGAGCCGGCAAAAGCGGCATTTCCATTTCGCTCATTCACTTGCGAGAGAAAAGCCGGCTGCATTTTATTGAAAAAACGGTAGGCAAAAAATTTGAACAGAAACCGGTGCCTACGGGGCAGGAAGTTTGCGAAAAGCAATTATTCAAATTGGTGGACGCCGTGGAAAAAGTGGAAGTTGATGAATCGCAGATTGAGCAATACCTACCAGTGATTTATAAAAAACTGGCTTGGCTGGACCGCGAACAGCTCATCAAACATTTCGTATCGGTAGAATTTAATCATTTTTTGGCATATTACAAAAACGCGCCCGACCTCAATGTAGCCTTAGAGCCGCGCCGCGAGCGCAAAGCCAGCCCAGAACGCGACAGCAAACGCTTTGGTAATGGCAAATTTTCGCGCATTAGTCTGAATCTGGGTAAGAAGGATCAAATCACGCCACGTTCGATCATAGATTTGATCAACAAACATACACCGGGTAAGTCGGTGCGTATCGGGCAGATTGAATTGTCAAAAACGACAGCTACCATCGAAATTGACCGCAAATACCAGCAGGAGGTGCTGCGTGCGTTTCAGAATGCTCGTTATAAAGGCAAAAAACTGATCGCAGAAGAAGTCTGATTGGCATTTAAAATTGCTGTTGTAGTTGTTGCATCCCTGAAGCGGAGAAATCAGGATAGCATGAACGTATCATCTAACACCATTCGATTGCTGAGCATCATTGGCTGGCTGAGTCTGGGGACTTGTCTGTCCGGGCAGATTACGTGCGTCTTACACTTATCCGATTCGTCCAATTTACCGGCTTTGTCAGATGAATTGTCTGATTATCACGTTTTTACAATTAATAGTCGGAGTTTATATTTACAGTTAGAAAAGCAGCCTAATACCGAGTTGTGGTTGGATTTTGGCGAAAGCCGCCCGCCGGTATTGCTATCATTGGTACCTGATGCTATTCGTGCTGCGGATTATACCCTGCTCATCGAGGGCGAAAACGGTGCGCGCCGCGCCTCTCCTGCACCCCTGCTGACCCTTTCGGGCGACGGGTGCCGACTTGCTGTGGCGGAGCATTTCGTATATGGATTT
The DNA here is from genome assembly GCA_937872405.1 of uncultured Saprospiraceae bacterium. Classification (GTDB taxonomy): domain Bacteria; phylum Bacteroidota; class Bacteroidia; order Chitinophagales; family Saprospiraceae; genus JADJNW01. The sequence continues at coordinate 6,086 of CALMSP010000085.1, forward strand.
TTTACAATCAACGATACGGTATGGTACGTGGAGCCAGCACAACGCTTTGGGCAGTACTTACCTGATGCTTTTTTGGTGTATTCTGCGGAAGCGATTCTGCCAAACCCGCATGGGCGTTGCGCTGGTGCTTTGCTGGAGCAAGCGGCCGCCCCTTCTTTGACAGAACCAGCCGCCGCACGTAGCTGCTACGAAGTAGAAATGGCGCTGGCCGCCGATTTTAGTATGCTCCAATCGCTGGGGAATGAGGTGCAGTTAGAGCAGTTTGTGTTGGCTATTCTGCACAGTGTGCGCGCCAATTATGCCAACGAATTTGCGCATGATATTCGCTTTGTAGCCAAAACCCTTTGGGTATCGGCTTGTGCGGATTGCGATCCGTGGTCGGCAACGACGAATTATTTAGAGCTGCTCAGCAGTTTCAGGGCTTGGGGCAATGCCGGAGGTTTCTCTACGGCTTTTGATGTAGCCAGCCTCTGGACAGGGCGCGTGCTTGATAATCAGATCGCAGGTGGTGGCTACTACAGTGCCCTCTGCGGGCAGTCGCGGTACAATGTACTACGGCGATATTCAGCAAATGCTGGGCTAATGCGGGCTTTGCAGGCGCACGAATTGGGACACAATTTGAATGCCCGCCACGACAATGCCGATTCCCAGACAATTATGGCGCCGACGATTCGGAATGTAAATGCATGGTCGGATTTGTCTCGCAATGCGATCAATACGTATTTCAATTTTGCGCTGGGGCTGCCCAATTGTGTTAGCACCTGCCCAGAAGAACGAGTTCCACTACCTGATTTTGTTGCGTTTACCCGAAGTGGCTGTGTACCATTGCAAGTGCAATTTTATAATGCCTCCGCTGTGGATGCCGTTGAGTGGTATTGGACCTTTGAAGGCGGTACGCCAGAGACGTCCACGCTGGCTAATCCATTGATTATCTTTGCTTTACCCGGTTTTTATCGCGTGACCTTGCAGACGCGCAACACCGCTGGAACCACCACTTTAGTGAAAGATAACTTCATTACAGTGGAAAGTGTGATGGCAGCTAATTTTGCTATTCAATATACGCCAGGTGCGACTTCCGCGTCCTTACAAAATCTTTCTATCGGCGCGGATAGTGTGCGTTGGCTATTACCCGATGAATCACAATCAGTTGATAATCAATTGATTTTCGATTTTAAAACGGACGGTTTATACCCGGTTTCGCTTATTGCTTACAGCTTTTGTGGCGCAGATACGCTCACACGTACCGTACAGATAACCACGATGCCCGTTGCAACATTTGAGGCAAGCCCCACTGAAGGCTGCGCCCCTTTGCAGGTACAATTTGTTAGTCAGGCTTCCGCCAATACAACTGCCGTAGTTTGGCAATTCCCAGGGGGGGTACCAGCGAATTCTACGGAACTGGCGCCTGTGGTGCAGTACCCACAACCCGGCTTGTACCGTGTAGTGCTCCAAGCGCGCAATGCCGCAGGTACGGCAACTATTAGCAAAAATGAGTTGATTCGTGTGAAGCCGCGCCCGACGGCCGATTTTACTTTCGTCAGAACAGCAAATATCGTGCGTTTTAGCAATCGGTCTTCAAACGCCGACACGCACCGGTGGGATTTTGGTGATGGTAGTCAAAGCACAAATTCGGAACCTACACATACGTATGCGGCACCTGGCAGCTACCTTGTAACGCTGATTGCTTCCAATACCTGCGGTAATGATACGCTACAACAAATTGTACACGTAAACGGCAACACCCCGATAGCGCGCTTCGAGCGTACCGCTACCAATGGCTGCGCGCCTACGTTTATTGGCTTTTCCGATGTATCGGAGGGGGAGCCAGCGCGTCGGCGTTGGCACTTTCCTAGCGGCGAACCCAGCACATCCGAAGCCCTGCAGCCAGTGGTGCATTATGCCCAAGCTGGTAGTTATGCTGTAAGCCTCGTTGTTGAAAATTTCTGGGGGAAGGATTCTCTATGGCTGCCAGATTATATTACCATTCATGACCAGCCGAGCGCCGAATTTAGCTATGTTTTAAATGGAACCGAATTCGTATTTCAAGCAGATACGATCGTTTCGGATTGGCTTTACGAATGGCATTTTGGAGATGGCAATAGGAGCACCCAACCCAACCCAACCCATACTTACATCACCGATGGTATCTTTACCGTAGAGCTAATCGTGCGTAATATTTGCGGAAGCGATACCACCCGACAGCAGGTGGATTGGCGAACTACGGCACTTGGCAGCAACCTGCTCTGGATAATGGAGGGGCGCATTTTTCCGAATCCGAATGAAGGGCGTTTTCAACTTTGGCTGCATGGCTTGCCGCAAATACAACTTGAAGTGTTGATTTTCAATGCATTAGGGCAAGTACAACTTCGGCGCGAGCTGGATTTTCGGACTGGTTTTTCGGAGGAGCAATTCCAACTGCCTGCCGCCGCCACAGGCGTGTATTGGTTGCAACTGCGCATGTCGGGGGGCATCATCCGATATCCCTTTGTGGTGAAAAAATAAGGATATATTCTGTATGAATATGATTTTTTGGGTTTATTTAAACGCCTTTTTTTCAGAAGATTATAGAATATAGCGTAGGCAATGTTCGGTAAAATTGGTGCCCAGTTTGTCGCATTCGCTGCAACGTCTTGCCTTTCCGAAGTATTTTACCAAAAGGTAAACGATTTTATGCTAATTTTGAGTGCAAAAGTATAACAACTGGTTGGAATTGCGTTTAATAGCAAATCCGGGAAGGAAAAGGCAGGGGCGATTACAAGCAAAAAAATCTGCTAGGCACGCCGGCAATACAACAAGCTAAGGAGTTCAGGTCGGAACGAAATAAGGACGGACCTACATACCATTACTATGAGGCGAATTTTAATCCTGTGGCATATTGCGCTGCTTCCGATATGGCTGGAAGCGCAAAACTGTGGTATTGGCGATACGATACGCATTGCCCCGAATACGGGTTTTGATTATACGTTCAACATATTTGACGTTGTAAATGGCGATTTATCTGACCCCAACCAAGGTATTTGTGGTATTGAAATAGAATTTTTGCACCAATTGTCGCGCGTATTGGAGATTGAGCTGATTTCGCCGGCGGGTCAGGTGGTGCGTCTTATTGGCCCGAATACCGGTACCTTTGTGCCTACTTCGTTGGCTGCTCGATGGAATATTACGTTCCTACCCTGCGCAGAAACCCCGATGCCCGATAGTGGCTATGTAGCTCGATGGAATAATATGCAGCCGCGCAATTTTGTGAATGGCGGCTTCTACTTTGGGTCTTACCATCCGTATCAGGGGTGCTTGGAAGATTTCAATACCGGCTCCGTGAATGGCACTTGGACGATTCGTATTCGCAACAATCCCTCCCTGATTTATGCAGGGGCTATTCTCAATTTTCGTTTGCGCCTTTGTGATGAACGAGGGTTGCTATGCTGCTTCGCCAATGCGGGTAGCCTTGCTGATTACCCCGATGTGAGCGCCTGCGCTGGTAGTGAATCGTTGAACTTAGACATTCCGCCCGATTACCTATCCTATATCCCGCCGGACACAACAGACTATGCCTACACCTATGTCATTAGCCAAAATAACCTGATCATTGCTTACGATTCGCTATCCGATCTGCGCAATTATCCGGCAGGCGTATATCGCGTATGTGGTTTATCGTATAAAAAAATAGACCGCGCTTTGTTTCCACCTGCCAATAGAACGGTACGTCTGGATACTTTGCGACGCAATTTGAATACCTTTTCCCCGCTCTTCTGCGGGCGCATCAATAACAATTGTGTGGATGTCAATATCACATCTGCGCCCGACACGACCGTAGTGAACCAAGCCATCTGCGAAGGCGAGTTTTTTGAGATGGCAGGCACGCGCTACGACACGAGTGGCACTTATTTTATCCGCTTTGCCCAAGCGACTGATTGTGACAGCTTGGTGCAACTCAACTTAACAGTGCGACCGATTCCTGTGAATAATATCGAACGAACTATTTGCAATGGCGATTCCGTAATTGTAGGTACGGCGGTTTATAGGACGGCGGGCTTCTATCCCAATATACTGATGGGCGCCAACGGCTGCGATAGTCTGGTAAATCTAACATTGCGTGTGCAAGATGCAGTAGTGACGAACTTAACGGCGGACATTTGTGCAGGAGATGTTTATACCATTGGTAATCAGTCATTTAGCGCAAGCGGTAGCCATCAGGTTATCCTGAGTGCGGCTTCGGGCTGCGATAGTGTCGTGAATTTGAATTTGACAGTGCTGGCCCCAGTAGCCCGTATTGCCTCGGTAGATACGTTGGATTGTAATACAACGCAAGTTACGCTGGATGGGAGCGCCTCGAGTCCACTCGGAGCTATTAATTTTCATTGGTTAGATAGCAATGGCACAGAAATTGGCGTCACACCTACGCTGATGCGCAGCGATCCTGGCGTGTATATTCTGAACATTACCCAGACGGGCAACAATGCTACCTGCATCGCCCGCGATACAATTACGGTTGTACAAAATACCCTCGATAAGCCCCAAGCAAGCATTGCATTACCACCTGAAATCACTTGTGCTAATGCACTGATTATCTTGGATGGGAGCGCCTCAACGCAGGGCCCTGGCGTGCAGTACGCATGGACTGGCCCGAGCATACGTAGTGGCGCCGATACGCCATCGCCAACCGTGGATGCACAGGGCACCTATCAACTCATTGTAACACAAGGTGGCGCACTCTGCTCGGATACGGCTACCGTAACAGTGCTTGCCAATCGGGAGGTGCCGATAGCTGATGCGGGTAGCAATGTTGAACGGACCTGCGCCAATCCGACTCTTACTATCGGTGGCCCAAATACGAGCGATGGCCCTACTATCCGTTATAGCTGGCAAACTCAGGATGGACGCTTGCTGGGCCCAACTGATGTGCGTACAGCCACAACCGACGCCGCTGGCACGTACACCCTGATTGTTACAAATGTGCTCAGCGCCTGCGCCGACACTTCCAATGTAATCATTACAACAAATCAAACACCACCGATCGTTGCCATCGCAGAAGCGGATACCATTACCTGCGGCAGTCCTGGCATTTTGCTTGACGGCAGTGCCTCGGCTCAAGGGGCTAACATTCGCTACACTTGGACCAACACGGCAGGAACCATACTGGGGGCTGCTATCGTCCTGAATGTCAATCAGCCAGGGCGCTACTTCCTCGAAGTATTTGATAACGATAATGGTTGCACCGCTACCGATTCTGTGTTGGTAAGTGCTACTACGGATGTGCCCGCGATTAGTTTTGGGCCTAATCAGATTCTTTGCGACTCGGCTCTATTTACACTGGAAGCCTTTGTACAACCGGCTGGCGGTGCCTACAGCTACGCCTGGAGTGGCCCGGGGATCGTGGGTGCCAATGACCAGCAGTCTATCCGCATCAACACGGATGGGGAATACATTTTGACAGTCGTCAATTTGCAAAATAATTGCACAACAACCGATACCCTGATGGTTACGCAGCAAATCTGTGATATTTGCATCAATGGGTTCATCCCAGACACCCTGAACTGTACCCGTGAAACAGTGACCCTACGCGCTGCATTTTGTTCGGATTGTTCGGATTGCACGATTGAATGGGCAACGCCTAATGGCAATATTGTAAGTGGCAACAACACCCTCACGCCCGTGGTGGACGCTCCTGGCAGTTATATGCTTACCGTAACAAATAGCTCTGGTTTTTCGGTGATGCTCGTGTATGATGTGATACAAAATGTGCAATTGCCCACAGCGGATGCCGGTGATGACCAACAGCTTACCTGTACCAAACCAGATGCTACGATTGGTGGGCCAAATACCTCGCGCGGTTCGCAATTTCAATATCAATGGCGCAGCCAGAATGGGGCGTCCATTACACCTGATAATGCCCTGATTGTTGCTTTGGTCAATCAAGCAGATACCTTCTTTTTGGAGGTGATTGATATCGAAAGTGGCTGCCGTGCCGTGGATACCGTGGTGGTCACCGCTGATGCTGCTCGCCCGATTGCCAACGCCGGCGCCAACCAAACGCTTACTTGCATCACGACCAGTCTTTCGCTCAATGGTAGTGCGTCTTCCACAGGATCAGATATTGTCTATAATTGGATAACGACCAATGGCAACATTGTATCCGGCGGTAATACCTCCAATCCCATCGTAGATCGCCCAGGCACTTACACCCTCATCGTAACCAATGCCCTCAACGGCTGTGCAGATACTGCTACCGTGCAAATAAATGCTGGCGACGACCGACCAGAAGTACCTGTATTCGCGGATACTACACTCACTTGCCTCATTACTTCCATTGTACTGAATGGTGCTACGCCGCCTGTAGGGAACTTTCAAACGCAGTGGTGCGAATTGGACGCTAACAATAATACGATAAATTGCATTACGGGTTTAAGTATAAATGTCTCATCGCCAAGTCGTTATCGTTTTGAAATCACAGATTTGAATACTGGCTGTAGCAATAGCACCACACTGACGGTGCGCGCCGACCAAGAGCCGCCACAAGTGGACGCCGGACCGCCCGATACCTTGGGTTGTACACAAAATGAACTGATAATCAATGGAATAGCCTTACCTGCCGGCGCAAATTATCGCTACGAATGGCGCGCTGCGAATGGTAGCCCGATTCAAAATGCCGACACGCCCACGCCAACCATTACGCAAGCCGACACTTACCAACTCCTAGTAACAAACTTAGACAATGGCTGTGCGGCTATGGATAGTGTTACCATTCTGCTGAATGCCGAAACGCCCATCGTTTTCGCCGGATTCGATACCCTGCTTACCTGCACCCTTACCAGTATCCAATTGAATGCCAGCGCTATTGGCAATAATTTACAATATGAATGGAATAGCACGGAGGGTAATATCGTATCAGGTGCAACAACCCTCACGCCAGTCATAGATCGGCAGGGGGCTTATATCCTCACGGCAACCAATGCTGCCAATGGCTGCTTTGCCCGCGATACTATTATAATCGGTCGAAATATATTTCCACCCAATGCAGCAGTTGCCAATAGCAATGAATTGGCGCTTACTTGTGAAACGAATTTGGTTACGCTTGATGGCAGTTTTTCAACTTCACAAACCGGCGGCACGCTGCGCTACACTTGGGAAGCGGTGCAGGGACGTTTCATCGGCCCCCCCGATGCCAACACGGTACAGGCGGATGCAGTCGGTCGCTTTCGCTTAATGGTAGAAGACACCCGCAATGGTTGCCGCGACTCCGTAACAGTGGACGTAACAAGGGATGTTCAGCTTCCGCAAATTGTAGCCGCTACACCTGCTCCGCTCACTTGTATCCGCGATAGCACTACGCTCCGCGCTACGGTAACAAATGTAGGTATGCTATTTCAAACCCGCTGGACCAACCCACTTGGAATGCCGCTACCAAATACCGAGCTTTCTATTCTCGCTACACAAGCTGGTGCTTATACCCTCACCGTCCGCAATCCTGACAATGGCTGCGAGGATTCTCTGCACATTAGCGTACCCCTGGATACCATCGCACCACTCGTGACGATTGCACCGCCCACAGCACTCGATTGCCAAAATAGTAGCACGCAGCTAAACGCCTCGGTAGCTGGCAATGGCAACTTCAGCTATGCATGGACCACCACCAACGGACAAATTATCAGCGGCCAAAATGCCAATACGGCTACCGTTAATTCCATTGGATTGTACAATCTGTTGGTAACCAATGATTTAAATGGCTGCACAGGGCGTGCTCGCGTGGAGGTGGGGGCCATTGAAGCCGCCATTGAACAGGCCTTTTTTACCATCAATACCCCCGATTGCCTTCGTCCGGCAAGTGGCAGCATCCTATTCACAGCGGTGCAAGGCGGCACGGCACCCTATTTTTACAGTGTGAACAATCGGCCGTTTAGTCCAGAGTCGCAGGTGCAGAATCTTCGCGCAGGCAACTATACCCTGCGCGTACAGGACGCCAACGGATGCGAATGGGAAACCGCTGTAACCATTCCAGAACCAGACGCCATTCGGGTAAACTTAGGGCGCGATACAACCATTCGATTGGGCGATAGCCTTCGGATTGTGCCGCAGATCACGCCAGCTAATTTTACTAAACTGGAATGGAGCGCCTCTAATGGTGCCATCGTGAATCCTGATGCGCTGGAACAAATTGTAAGTCCTTTAGAAACAACGGTTTATACCATTCAGGTGGTGGGGGAAAACGGTTGCACCGCTACCGACGTGCTAACGGTTTTTGTTTCGCCAAAGGCATCCGTGTTTATCCCAAATGCCTTCTCACCGGATGGCGACGGTCGTAATGATGTCTTTATGATATATGCTGGTAATAATGTGCAAGCTATACGCAATTTTATGATATTCGATCGCTGGGGTAATCGCGTTTATCATGCTGGGCCCTTCCTCCCGAATGATCCGAACTTCGGTTGGAATGGCAACTTCAACGGGCAACGTATGAACCCCGCTGTGTTCGTTTATTGGGTTGAAATAGAACTGATTGATGGTCGCCTGGAAACCATCAAAGGCGATGTCACCCTACTGAAGTAGCCATCAAACAATTAATAAGCAAATGCGCTTATTTACGGATATAATGATTTGTCTGTAAGATTATGATTATGTAATAAAATCTAAAAATCAAAACCGCTGCTTCATTATTCAAATTACACTATTTTTCAATAATAAAATATGCATCTTAATTTATTCAACCACTTGTTTTTCAGTATTTTATGATTAAAATAAGTGTCTAAAATCTATCGTCTAAAATCTATCGTCTAAAATCTATCGTCTAAAATCTAAATGTAGGCATCATTTATGCAAAGAATCTACTAATTGCACCACACCACCGATAATATATTGCACCGCAATAGCCATTACAATAAAACCCATAATGCGCGATAGTGCCCGCATACCAGCTACGCCCAGCACCCTATTGAGGTAAGGCGCCGAGTGCAAAATCAGCCATACCAATACACCGGTGAAGACGATGACCCCACTAATGACGAGCAGCGCGGGCCACTCAGCATATTGCGCCCGCAGACTGATCAAAAGTGAAATGGAGCCTGGCCCAGAGAGCAGCGGCATCGCTAAGGGTGAAAACGAAATATCATTTTTGTGCAACGCCTCTTCGGTCACTTCTTTATTGATGGCGCGGGTCTCTTCAAACTTACTCCCCAGCAGCGCAAAACCGGAGTTGAGAATCACCAGACCGCCTGCGATGCGCATCGCATTAATGCTGATGCCAAAAAAGCTCAGAATTAGTGTACCCGCAAAAAAGAAAACCAGCAAAATGGCAACAAAATAAATGCTGGTATGGAGTACGGTCTTGTTGCGCACTGGGGTGGTATAATTGGCTGTCATACTCAGGAAAACCGGCACAGCCCCTATCGGATTCACAACCGAAAATAAAGACGCCAATACGGCAATAAACAATTCTATCATGACGTAATTCGTTATTTTGTTTTGAATTGAAAGATTAAAACTGGTCAAAACCGAACATCATTTTACAACTTTAATCCATACACGCAATACCGGTGAAAAGTTCCAGCACACTTTGAAAATTTAGTATTCACTTTTGTCAGGAGGGGGAAAGCTGCTGATTATGATTATTTTTCTTAGAATTCGCTATATTTGACCCTGCGTTACTGTTTTAAAATGAAAGAAGTTGTTATTTTTCAAATTACTGAATATCAATTGGTTTACAGGTTATTAAAAAATAAAATGTAAATAAACCATAGCTTAAATAAATCAGCATATGATTATTGTAACCGGCGCGGCGGGTTTCATTGGTAGTTGTCTGGTGCGCAAGCTCAACGATGAAGGGCATTTCAATTTGATTGTGGCGGATGATTTTTGAATAAGAGCTATATAGCTAAGGTTTGGCGGCATGATCTGCCAAGCTGGCTTGAGCGGATGCACGCTTCGGTGCAGGTGGTATTCCACTTGGGCGCTCGCACCGATACCACCGAGCAGAACACTGCCATTTTTGAGGAACTGAATTTGGCATATTCCAAAACAATTTGGAACCTTTGTAGCCGTTATGGTATTCCTTTGGTGTACGCTTCCAGCGCCGCCACGTATGGGCTGGGCGAACACGGCTACAGCGATGCTCATGAGCTACCCGCGCAACTAAGGCCGCTCAACCCATATGGCCGCTCAAAAAACGACTTTGATGTTTGGGCTTTGCAGCAGACCAGCACGCCGCCGCATTGGTATGGGTTGAAATTTTTTAATGTGTATGGTCCGAATGAGTACCACAAAGGGCGCATGGCTTCGGTTATTTTTCATACGGCTCGTCAGATAAAAGAAACGGGCGGTATGAAGCTCTTCCGTTCGCATCGGGCAGACTATGGTGACGGCCAGCAGCAACGCGATTTTATCTACGTGAAAGATGTGGTGCAGGTGTGTCACTGGCTTTGGCAGCATCGTCCTGCAAGTGGGCTGTACAATCTTGGCACAGGGCAAGCCCGCACCTTCCTCGACTTAGCCACCCATACTTTCCTGGCGATGGGGCGGCAGCCTAATATCAGCTTTATAGATACGCCAGCGGACATCCGCGACACCTACCAGTATTTTACCGAAGCAGATATGCACAAGTTGCGAGCCGCAGGTTATAGTGCACCATTTTATACCTTAGAAGCCGGTATCACAGATTATGTACAACAATATTTACTAATGGAAAATGTTTGGTAAATCTTCATAAAATATTAAAAACCCATCAACCCATCAACCTATTCAACCTATTTAACCTATTTAACCTATTTAACCTATTTAACCTATTCATATGACACTCGAAATCCTCTTTCGCTACTTGCATTTCCTGAGCATTTTAGTTATGTTCAGCTCCGTTGTTAGCGAGCATCTATTGCTCAAGCCACGCATGACCCGCAGCGAAATTCAGCGCCTGTCCGTGCTTGATGCAGTGTATGGTATCTCCGCCCTCATCCTTGTAGGCATTGGGCTTACGCTGTGGTTTGGCGTGGGCAAACCTGCAGCGTTTTACACCAAAAACTGGATTTTCCATCTCAAAGTGGGCTTATTTATCGTGGTGGCTATTTTATCCATTTATCCGACCGTCTTTTTCCTGCGCAATCGAAAAGGCAATAATCCTGCTGAGTTGGTAGATGTACCTAAGAGCATAGTATGGCTCATTCGATTAGAACTGCTTTTGCTGGCGTTGATTCCATTGTGCGCTGCGCTCATGGCGAAGGGTATTGGGTATTTTGGATAACGGATACAGCATGAGTACATTTTCATTATATGATCCTGCATTGCTGCCAGAAGTGGCTGTAAATCAGTCTGTTGAATCGGTTTTGAATAGGCTTCGGATACACTTGGGTGTTACCACATTGGAAGCGGCCCTAACCCCAGAGTACACAATACCCAGCCCACTGGAGCAAACCTATAGCACCGCCTGGATTCGTTCGGTGAATATGGTGGGAATCAACGTGCGCACGATCGGCAATTTTTGGAATATAGTGGCTTATACGTTCACGCTGCCCGCCTGCCAGCAAGCGGTACATCTGCTGCCAATATGGGAACCCGGCGTAGTGGATAGCCTATACGGAATGGCGAGTTGGCGCATCAATCCTGAATTTTTTAGTACAGAATTGGCTGCCGCCCGCCCCAATCTGAACACCGTAGAGCAGCAACTGAAAGTGGTGGTGAATATCCTTCATGCTATGGGTAAGACAGTCGGTATGGATGTGATACCCCACACCGATCGGTATTCGGAAATTGCCCTCGCTAATCCGTCTTTTTTTGAATGGCTGCAACGCCAGGACACGGTCATTAAGAATCATAGTGCCAAATTGTACCAAAAAGTGGAAGCTGCGATCTGGCAATTTTTACAACAACATGGTGCGGCTACAATTCAACCGCCTCTTCCGGCTGCAGCCGATATTTTTTTCTATACCTATACAGAAACCGACCGCGCGCGCTTGCTCTTCGGAGAAGCCAGCGACCAGATAGGCCGAAATCAGCGCCGGGCATTGCTGGTACAATGGCTTTACCAATATGGCTACGAACCAGTGCCTGCTACGATGGGGCCGCCTTATCGGGGTTTGGAAGTGAATACGGATGAGCATGCAAAAACAACTGATAGTCAGGGACTTGTATGGCGGGATTATGCCATAACAGCCCCGCAGCCGATGTCGCGTGTGTTCGGGCCACTTGCTCGATATCAGCTTTACGAAGCACTTGACAATAATCGCCAGTGGGCTATTGATTTCAACCAGCCCCGATACCCGGTGTGGCAATATGTGTGCGAAAGTTACGCGGCCGTTGCGCGTGCGTATCATTTCGACTTCATGCGCGGCGATATGTCGCATGTGCAAATGCGCCCAGATGGTGTACCCCATAAGGTAGATACGTATTACGACCTTCACAAAGCGGTTAAAAGCTATATTCAAAGAGAAAAACCTTGGTTTGCCTACTTCGCAGAGAGTTTTCTGGCGCCGCCCAACGTTATTGCTTATGGCGATGAAGTGGACCACCTCGAACAATCAGACGCAGAAGCTACCCTCGGCGACCTGCAAAGCATGGTGCTGGGCAGCCCAACTTTTTTGCAGCACTTCCGGCGCTACCTCGACATCCTCCAAACCCGCACTGTGGCACCCGCCTTTAC
>CALMSP010000086.1 GCA_937872405.1 uncultured Saprospiraceae bacterium
CGTTTTCCGTCATCGGCGGATTGGTATTCACCACCTTGGCGAGTTTGTACTTTGTGCCCGCTTTGTACAAAATATTATATAGGAAAAGAGGTGACGATAGACTTTAGACTTTAGACTTTAGATTTTAGATGATAGAAATTAGATATGGTTTCACCCCTTCAACCTTTAAACCCCTCAACCTTTCAACCTTTAAACCTTTCAACCTTTTTTAACCGCAATCGCCTCTATTTCAATGAGAAACCCATAGTGTAATTCTTTCACAGGTACGATAGCGCGGGCTGGCTTGTGATCGCCAAAGTATTGTGCATAAACAGCATTCACGTCGTTCCACAGGGCGATGTCTGTAACATAAACCGTTGTTTTTAGCACATGCTGCAAATCGCTACCCGTCGCATCCAAAATAGCACGCAAGTTCTCTAAAGTTTGACGGGTTTGCTCGCCAATAGTTCCTAATACCTTCTTCCCGTCCGGTGCAATCGGTAATTGACCAGCCACAAATATCAAGTCATTCCAGCACATAGCTTGTGCATAATGGCCGGCGGGCGTGGGTGCTGCTGTTGTTTCGATGCGATGCAACATAATGATGATTTTTTTTGAATGTGTGTTGCAAACTTCTGCATAAATCGGCGTTTGTTGTAATTTTTTTTTAGCTTTACTTGCGTTTTTATCACCCTGATTCAAAACATTATCATATGAAACTTGCTATTCACTGTTTATTTATTAGCTTAGCAATTTTCTGCCAGTCTATGCACGCGCAGGAAAACACCACGAAACCCGCCGAGAAAAAGAAATCCGAAGGGCTGAGCTTAGAAGCCGACCGCAGATTCCGGCTACAAACTTCCGAAGGCACCTGGATGAACCTTGACGTAAGCCCCGACGGTACAACGATTGCATTCGACCTACTTGGTGACATCTATTTGCTGCCCATCGAAGGAGGTAAAGCAAGCTCCCTGACCGAGGGTATGGCTTTTGATTCTCATCCAAAATTTAGTCCAGATGGCAAATCCATTGCTTTCACCTCCGACCGCAGCGGTTCGGAAGCGTTGTGGGTCATTGATATAGACAGCAAGGAAACCCGCCAACTGACGAAAGGCACAACTGACCATATTCAATCGGCAGAATGGATGCCCGATGGCGAATATCTGATTGTTTCCAAAGGTATCAGTAATCTAAAATTGTACTTAGTACACAAAAATGGGGGCGCCGGTGTCGCTTTAGCGAAAGCTCCAGATAACACCAAAAATGCCGAGCCTGCTGTAAGCACCGACGGGCGTCACATCTGGTTTTCGCGGCGTAGTGGCGAATGGAACTACAACGCACAACTTCCTCAATATCAATTATTTACTTACGATCGCGAAACAGGAGAAGCCACCCAACGCACCAATCGCTACGGGTCGGCATTTACGCCTACACTTTCCCCCAATGGGCTGTGGTTGGTGTACGGAACGCGTTACAATACAGAAACTGGTTTGATTAAACATCATTTGCCAACTGGCGAAGAAACTTGGCTGGCTTATCCGGTACAACGCGACGAGCAGGAGAGTCGCGCACGACTTGGGGTGTATCCGGCTATGTCTTTCACGCCCGATAGTAAGTATTTGATCGCTTATTATGGTGGAAAAATATACAAAATTGATATTCAGAACAATCGTGCAACTAATATCCCTTTTGAAGTGGATACCGAGTTAGAATTTGGGCCAGAAGTGCGTTTTGATTATCCCATTTCGGATGCTAAAACCATGATTGTCAACCAAATACGTGATCCTCAACTATCCCCTGATGGCAAACAGCTAACTTTTACGGCACTCAACCGCTTGTATATCATGGACTACCCAGATGGCAAGCCGCGCCGCCTAACCAATGCCAATCATACCGAAGCGATGCCTGTGTGGTCGCCGGATGGCAAGGCGATTGCTTATGTAACTTGGGAAGGTAAAGAAGGCCACATTTATAAAATGGGTCTTGAAAATACAGCGCAACCTCAGCGTCTTACGCGCACAGGAGGCACCTACAGCAGCTTAGCTTGGGACGCAAAAACCAACCGAATTGTTGTTGTAGCCGGGCCTGCACGGGCATATCAAGAAGCGACTGGCCCGTTTGCTTTTGGCGCTACGGAATACCTGATGTGGCTGGATGCCAATGGCAGCGAACCCCAAATCATAGCGCCTGCAAATGGGCGTGGCAATCCGCATTTCATACAATTGGACGAGCGGATATACCTTTACCACAGCAGCAAGGGGCTACTTTCTATTCGTTGGGACGGTTCTGATGAAAAACAACACGTAAAAATTACCGGTATCACAACATTCCCGGTGTTTGGGCATCATGAACATTGCCTACTCACGCATAGCGATACAGAACCCACGCCCCAGCCTTCCAGCGCCACGCTCATCAGCATGTCGCCCGCAGGGGGCCAAGCATTGGCTCAAATCAATAACGAAATTTATATCGTAACTGTGCCTAAAACCGGCGGCGAGGTACCAACCATTTCAGTGGCTGACCCCGCCAGTGCCCAATTTCCGGCAAAGCGCCTTACGGAAATTGGCGGACAGTTCCCACATTGGACTGCTGACGGCAAACATGTAAACTGGGCTATCGGTAACGCCTATTTTTCGTATGATCCGGCAGAAGCCGAACGGGTAGAGCAGGAGCTAAAGGCAAAGGCTAAAGAAGAAGCGCCTAAAACAGATGACAACAATGCCGAAACCCAAGAAGCCACTGAAGCCGATAAAGGATATATGGCGAACGAAATGCGCCTTCCGATTAGCGTACCACGCGATGTACCAAACGGGCAGTTGCTATTGCGCGGTGCACGTATCATTACGATGAAAGGTGACGAAGTGTTAGCCAAAGGTGATATTCTTATTGAAAATGCCCGCATCAAAGCGGTAGCGCCTTCCGGCAAAATAAAGCCTCCAGCCGGTACGGTAGTAATGGACATGAGCGGCAAAACCATTATGCCGGGCTTCGTGGATACGCACGCACACATGTGGCCCAACTGGGGCTTGCACAAAAACCAAATCTGGATTTATATGGCGAATCTGGCTTATGGTGTGACTACCACCCGCGACCCCCAAACCGCCACCACCGACGTACTCACCTACGCCGACATGGTTGAATCAGGCGATATGATCGGCCCCCGTATCTATTCTACTGGGCCAGGCGTGGGGTTCTGGTCGTACAATTTTAAAAGCCTCGACCAAGTAAAAAATGTACTCCGGCAGTATTCAGAATATTACAATACAAAAACCATCAAAATGTACATGGCTGGCAATCGTCAGCACCGCCAATGGATCATACAAGCAGCAAAAGAGCAAGGCTTAATGCCTACCACAGAGGGCGCTTTGGATATGAAGCTCAACCTCACGCAAATGATTGATGGCTACCCAGGGCATGAGCATGCTTTTCCGATTTATCCGATTTACAACGATATTGTGCAAATGGTAGCTAAAACCCAAATGGCGTACACCCCTACCCTATTAGTAGCCTATGGCGGCCCTTGGGCAGAGAATTATTTCTATGCCACAGAGAATGTGCAAGGCGACCGGAAACTGAATTATTTCACACCCAAAAGCGAACTCGACGCCAAGTCGCGCCGCCGTGCTGCTTGGTTCCTACCAGAAGAGCATATTTTTAGTCGCCATGGCGAATTCGTCAATCGTTTAGTAAAAGCAGGTGGTATCGCTGGCGTAGGCTCTCACGGGCAATTGCAGGGGCTGGGCTATCATTGGGAGCTTTGGGCAATGCAAGCCGGCGGTATGCGCAACCTCGATGCCTTGAAAACGGCGACCATACTCGGCGCAAGAGCCATCGGACTGAGCCAAGATCTGGGCTCTCTCGAAGCTGGTAAGCTGGCAGATCTGATTATTTTGGATAAAAATCCATTAGAAAATATCCGCAACACCAATACCGTGCGCTATGTGATGAAAAACGGTCGCCTCTATGAAGGAGATACCCTCCATGAGGTATATCCGCGACAGCGCCAAACACCTATTTTCAAAGATTCCGATGAAAGCCATCCGCAGACATTGGGTCTGCCGGGTATTCGCTAAAAAATAGGAGACCAACTTGTTTTGCCACGAGTTGGTCTCCCTGTTATGTATTGTGCAATATCTTAGCAACATTAGGGTTTACAAATAGTACCCATTACTGTAATTTTGTTTGACCAGAATACCGCATAGGGCCTTCTTTTCCCTTCTCGGATGTACTGTATCTGTACTTGCACGGTGTATTCGCCAGCCCATGGTATAGGGATACGGCGGTCGCCCCGATTCGAATCCCACACCCGCGTACCATTGGCATGCGTGGACGTCCAAGTGTACGTCACATAAGTACCCACTGGCGCCGACATGGGCAATCCCGATACCACTTGCACAATAGCCTGATTATCAGAGGCAAACCCCTGACAAATTTCATTGCCGTTCATGGAACTAATCTGTAACATTTGAGCAAATGTTGAAAATGTAAGCAAAGTAAATGTAAATGTACCTGCTAATGTAATAATAAGTTTTCTCATGTTGTCAAAGTGTTTTGTGTTTATACGCAACTTTCTTGAATTGGTCACGCGGATAACGTGAACGTTAACAATATTTTAATTATTATAAAAAAAATAGATTTTTTGACTACGTCTTTTTGAGTTGGTTGGATAACGACTAATTACCTGCTTTTAATAAGGCTGTATAGGCATTGCTACACACATGAAGGGGGATGGTGTGCACATCGCGACAATGCGCAGTTCAACGAATTGGGCAGCAAATGGTAGAAAGTTGCTTTTCTGTAACAAAATCGTAATACAAAGTAGCGATTTTTTTTTATAAAATGAAAATTTTTTTCGATAAAAAATAATATCAACCTTAAAATTTTTAGGCAGCCGCCTTTGTCTTTTAGTTATAAATATCTGATTATCATTTCTTTAAATTCATTTTTATGTTAATTTTCAAAATATGGCGATCGCAGCAGCATCGTTGCGCCTTTCGGATATTTTAACGATGTTTGTATGACTATAAGCTGCTCAAAATACAATTGACATGGTCTTCCATTGAAGATGCCATACCTCTTTACTTTCAAGACCTTGTTTTTCAATGTTTTATAAAATTGTAAATCGTAAACGGTGTAACACCTATGGCTTCCCAGAATTATCTTTATCGCGGCGGCGAGCAAATCGCCATTGAAAAAGAAGACGAATTTTTCACGGTCATGATTCCAGACGCGCAACAGTTGGAGGAAATCACCAAAATGGAGCCGGTAGAGCATGTGCAGCAAGTCTTCGAGAATGTCTATAAAGTGCAAACGGAGAAAGGCGAACTCGATGAGGTGATGCAACGCCTGCGCACAGACGACCGTGCGCCAGGGATCTGCCACCACGCTTACCACCCGGAAGGCGATGAAGCCACGCGGTATTATCTGACGGATTTGCTAACGGTAGCCTTCCAGCCAGGCCTTACATTCACGGCGATAGAGCGTATTCTGGAACAACACGGACTAAAATTTATTCGCACCTTTGGCGATGAAGCACTAATGACATTTTTGTTGCAGGTGACCAAATCAGCAGGCAAGAATCCGGTAAAGGTGAGCGAAGATTTGCAGAGCCGCCCAGAAGTGCTGTTTGCCGAACCCAACTTAGTCAATCGTTTTCAATCATTTTATACACCGCTCGATCCCCTCTTCAAGAACCAGTGGCATCTGAAAAGTACGCGAGGTGTAGAGCTACTCCCCGATGCGCACGTAGATGCTGCCCGTGCCTGGAGCACAACACGCGGCAAGCGCGGCATTATCGTGGCAGTTATTGACGATGGATTCGACTTGACGCACCCCGATTTACAGGGCGAAGGCAAGGTCGTTTTTCCGCGCGACTTTGTGGATGGCGATGAATGGCCCCTGCCTGTACGCGCACGCGGCGACTATCATGGCACGCCTTGCGCTGGTATTGCCATTGCAGAAGAAAATGGCGACGGTGCCATTGGTGTAGCACCTAACTGCGCCTTCATGCCTGTACGCTTTGGTATGACTGCCGATGATCGCTTACTCTATGATATTTTTGACTACACCGGCCGTCGGGCCGATGTCATTTCTTGTAGCTGGGGGCCAGTACCCGTATTTGCCCCTTTGTCGTCGTTATTGAGTCAGCAACTTACACAGCTTTCTCTCACTGGTGGCCCACGCGGCAAGGGCTGTATCATCGTATTCGCAGCAGGTAATTACAATGCCCCTATTCGTGCTGTGGACAACGTCCGCTTTCAGTGGCGGCACGCGACACAAGGGCTTAAAGAAACGCATGGCGCCCTGCTCAACGGGCATGCAGCACATCCGAGTGTAGTAACGGTAGCCGCTTCTACCAGCATGAATTCCAAGGCGGCTTATAGCAATTGGGGTAAAGAAATCAACCTTTGCGCACCAAGCGACAATATGCACCCCCTCGACCCACAGATACGTCAGCCCGGACGAAGTATCTGGACTATTAGCAATGATAATAGAGGACGGCGCTACACGGATAAATTTGGTGGCACTTCAGCCGCAGCGCCTATTGTGGCAGGCGTAGCTGCGTTGGGATGGTCGGCGCAGCCAGAACTCAGCGCCGATCAAGTAAAGGAGATACTCTACTCAACAACGGACAAAATAACCGACCCACAACCCGATCCTGTATTTCAATTGCGGAAAGGATTTTATGATGAAAATGGGCATTCTGAATGGTTTGGGTATGGAAAGGTCAATGCTTATAAAGCGGTGCAGCAGGCGTTACTTTGGCAGAAAAATACAGACGATACGGGCGTTCTTGAAAAACCAAGTTGCCCAACCGAAGGCATTCATATTGCCGCAGCCTTAGTCAACCCGGTGGGGCGCGATCAAGGACGCGAAATGATTGCATTATTTAATGCCACCAATGCAACAATAAAGCTGGATGACTGGGAAATTCGTAATCGGGCCGGACGAAGCGAACAGATAACCGATATGCATATCGAGCCTGGCCAAACCCTGCACATTTTACTAACGAAAGTGCCTCTATCCAATCTTGGAGGTAGCATCGAATTGCTCAATCCAGCAGGGGTGTCCGTCAGTTTGGTCCATTACAGCATGTGGCAGGGGATGCGGGAAGGCTGGTGGATAAAATTTTGATACGCCGACAAACAAAAAGGAAGCATACCAAGCTGCGGCACGCTTCCTTTTTATAGCAAATGGACTTAACGCATGGTTTATTGCACCGATTTTACCACTGCTTCGAATGTTTCCGGGTGGTTCATAGCTAAGTCCGCAAGTGCTTTTCGATTCAGCCCCACGCCTTTTTCATTCAACTGATGCATCAGTTTAGAATAAGAAACGCCGTGCACTCGGGCGCCCGCATTGATCCGAGCAATCCAAAGGCGGCGGAAGGCGCGCTTTTTCAATTTGCGGTGTTCGTAAGCATAGCCCATCGCCTTATCTACGGCGTTTTTGGCTACCGTCCACACGTTTTTACGTGCACCGAAAAAGCCCTTGGCCATTTTTAAAACCTTTTTGCGCCGCTTTCTCGACGCTACTGCATTAACAGCTCTTGGCATATTATTGCTTTTTAGTTCAATACAGGGGCTTGCACGCAACAAGCGCTTTGTTCCTGCATTCTCGTTAAAAAATTAAAGATTTAACAACGTCTTTACGCGCCCCATGTCCGCGTCGCTCACGTAGGCAGCCTGTGCCAAGTGGCGCTTGCGCTTGGTGCTGCGTTTGCGCATCAAGTGCGAGGTGTTGGCGTGGCGGTGTTTGATTTTACCGCTGCCGGTTACCTTGAAGCGCTTCTTTGCGCTTGAATGCGTCTTCATCTTTGGCATAGTATCAAGTTTTTTTAAACGGAATGCAAAGATACGTAAAGGCGGGGAAAGTCAAAATTTATTGTACTAAAATTCCGTTGGGTGCTACAAAAAAATCGCCAGAAGGCGGGCAGTAACCAAGGCTTACCGTGTATTTTGTGTATTCTGGGAAGCAGCATTTCAAAAATTTAACGCTATTTTACCTGCGCTATTGGTATAAAGAATTTTTTATTTCAATCTGATGATAATATGCTTGCATGGTACTGGCAACAGGGGCGTCGCTATTGGCAATATTACCGCCAAGCTTACACACAATACGATGTGCACTCGCCATTTTTGAGTGCCTTGGTGGCGGCCTTACTTGAAGATCGGCGCCACTTCTATGCGTTTGAAGACATTGAAAAACTGCGCTCCCAGCTTTTACAGAATCATCGTCTGCTGCACATTCACGATTATGGTGCCGGTTCTAAAGTCAATCCCAGTACCCAGCGGCAGGTTTCGAATATTGTGCGCCATAGCGCGGTATCACCTGCCGGAGGGCAATTGCTGTTCCGACTGGCACAATTTTGCAAACCGACAACCATGCTGGAAATGGGCACCTCGCTGGGCATCTCCACCTTATACTTGGCCAATGGCGCAAGCTCAGCGCGCCTCATCAGTATAGAAGGCTGCCCCGATGTAGCAATGCTGGCGCAGCGGCACTTTGAAGCGCTGGAACAAGTTAATATAGAACTCCGAGCAGGTACGTTTCAACAAGAATTGCCCGCCGCGCTGCGTGATTTGCAAAGGCTTGACTTGCTGCTACTCGATGGTGACCACCGAGCCGCCCCCACGCGACAGTACATAGCACAGTGCCTGCTCTATGCCCACGAAAGCAGTGTGTTTGTTATCGCCGATATTCACTGGTCGGCAGAAATGGAAGCAGCCTGGCATGACTTGTGCCACCACCCGCGGGTTACCTTATCGGTAGATTTGTTTCATTTCGGATTGTTGTTTTTCCGGCCTGAAAACCGCGAGCCACTCCATATTGCCCTCATTGCAAAACGCTACAAACCTTGGCGTTTGGGCTTTTTTTATCGCGACCCCGCTATTTAAGCGCTACTATGGCCACATAATCAAAAATGCGCCCCGATTTCAGGGTCGTTATTTGAGTAACGCGGCAGCCTTGTGCTTCTAAAAAAGCGCAATAATCCGCTGCGCCATGTTGATGCGGATGCAAAATATCGCCTGGAATATAGCGAAATATACCTTTTAGAATAGCATACCGATGCACATCAACGGTAAGCACCAAGCGCCCGCCCGGCCGCAGTGCTGCCACAAGATTATGCAGGCTGCGTTGCAAATCTGCCACATGATTAATGGCATTCATGCAAAATATAATATGATAGGCATCTGATCGGGTAAACGTTTCCAAGGGCATCACCCAAAAACGCACATAGGCATAATCGGCAAGATTGAAATGCGACAGCGCGTGCATGTAGTGCTCCAGTAGCGGATCAAGTGCATCCACTTGGTGCTCCGGCAGCGCAATGAATATTCCTGCGGGGCCGCAGCCGGCATCCAATATATGATCATTCGGTGACAACCGTAGCTCCAACCTCCTGAGCAGTTGCTGCCAGTATGTTCGTTTGTTGTGCAAATAAACAACTGGATCCTGCTTACGCAAATAGCGTCGCCACCATTGTACCTCTGCTGCCTGTGCGATGCGCCAACGTAAGTTCATAATCGTTTTTTAAGATGCGCAAAATAAAAAAGGAGCAAAATCTTGCGATCTGCTCCTTCCAATTTGGTAATAAGATAGCCTCTATTTAAAAACAAGCTCATTTGCTTTTTTATAATCCGCCAGAAACTGCTCCAGCCCAATATCCGTGAGGGGGTGCTTGAGCAAGCCAAGAATCGCTGAAAGTGGGCAGGTAACGACATCCGCTCCGGCTTTAGCGGCTTCCACGATGTGCCGTGCACTGCGTATGGAAGCAGCAAGAATTTGAGTATCAAATCCTTGCATGGCGTAAATTTCAGCAATTTCTTTGATTAATTCAATACCATCCCAATTTATATCATCAATTCTACCGATAAAAGGTGACAAATACGTAGCGCCGGCCTTAGCTGCCAGAATTGCCTGCCCCGATGAAAACACCAAGGTACAATTGGTAGGGATATCTTCTTCATAAAAATAGCGCAGGGCCTTCACGCCATCTTTAATCATGGGTACTTTTACCACAATATTTTCAGCGATACCCGCCAGTATTTTCCCTTCGCGTATCATGCCTTCATAATCCGTAGCGATCACTTCTGCGCTCACATCACCATCCACCAGTTGGCAAATAGCCTCATAATGCTTCATTACATTCGCCTCGCCCGTAATACCTTCTTTAGCCATCAGCGAGGGATTCGTGGTGACCCCATCGAGCACGCCGAGGTCTTTAGCTTCTTTGATTTGGTCGAGGTTTGCTGTATCAATAAAAAACTTCATTACAAATTTTTGTGCAAAGGTATAAATAAGAAATGGTTATTCGTGTAAAATAGGACGAGTATTTTGTGCGGGTAATTCTATCAATAGCTAATAATGGGGTGGAGCGCTACATCGCACCGCTACAACCTCCTACCCTTGCTGCGTTTCCGCCCTGGGGGGGTTCAGAGGGAGCTGGTCGTGCAGCGTCCACCGGGCGGCAAAGGTAATATTCTTTTTCGGAAAATACAAAAAAAATAGGGCTACTCCAGCATGCACATTTTGATATTATATCGAAATACTAAGTACAGGACAAAAAAGTGAGTAATTGAAAGAAAAGGTAAATTGTTGTT
>CALMSP010000087.1 GCA_937872405.1 uncultured Saprospiraceae bacterium
TGATGTCCACACCTATCTTGCCTGGCGATTCGCAGTTGGCATTGGTCGGCACCAATACTACGTTGAAGCCACCCGTACCCGCTGGCACATGGATTGTTTTGGTTACCATACACCAGTTGGCGTCGGTTACGGTCACGGTATAGCTCCCCGGAGGTAAGTTATTGATATTGAATACATTACTATTCGTGTTGGCGTTGCCCGATGTCGGCCCTGACCAAGATACTTTGAACGGTGCCGTACCGCCCGATATCGTCACTTTGATGCTACCATTCGGATTGGTACAGTCGCCGCCCGTTGCGGTTAGTGCCGCGTGGAGGTTACCTTCCGAAGTGATGATGTGCGTCGTCTTGCTGACCGTACAATTATTTTTATCCTTCACCGTCACCGTGTAAGTACCGGCGGGTAGGTTCACAATATCAAACCAGTTGTTATTGGTCGTTGCTGAGCCACTCTGCGGGCCACTCCAAGTAATCGTGTAAGGCTTCGTACCGCCGATGATGTCCACACCTATCTTGCCTGGCGATTCGCAGTTGGCATTGGTCGGCACCAACACTACGTTGAAGCCACCCGTACCCGAAGGTACATGCACCGTTTTCGTGAGCACACACCAGTTGGCATCTTTTACCGTAAAGGTATAAGTACCCCCTGGCAGGTTCTGAATGGTTGTATTGAAATTATTAGAAGTTGTATTGCCCGTCACTGGTCCGGTCCAAGAAATCATAAATCCAGGCGTACCCGATGTCACATGCACCTGTACGGAGCCGGAAGCCCCGCAACTACTGGCATTTGCTGTGATATTAGCCTCCAAGCCGCTGGAAGGAACCGTCACAACTACCGTGAATGTGCACCAGTTGGCATCTTCGATGGTAATCGTATAAGTACCCGGTGGCAATTGTACAATATTGAAATTGTGCGCATTAGAAGTCGCAGTGCCACTCTTTGGCCCCATTATCTTGATTTTGTAGGGGGCTTTGCCATTGAAGGTTTTGATAGAAATAGAGCCTGGTGTTTCGCAGGCAGCGGCATTCGGTGTAGCCGTGAAGTAGAAATTGCCCGCTCCTTGATTGATGGTGACCGATCTGGAAACGGTACAGCCATTGGCATCCACGATATACAGATGATACGTGCCCGGCGGCAGGTTTGGTATCGTATAATTGGAATTGGATGTCATGTAAACTTGATTCACAGGGCCAGACACATAGATTTTGTAGCTCGGTGTGCCATTTTGAATATTGACATGAATCGAGCCGGTCTGGCTACAAGAGGCATTGGAAGCGGTGGCTGTCGCACTCAGGTTGCCTTGAGAACCAACGGTGATGGTTTTGGTGACCTTGCAGTTTTTGCAATCCGTAACCGTAATTGTGTAAACACCTGCTGGTAAATTGGCAATGTGAAACATGTTGGCATTCGTAACGAATGTACCTGACTTGGGCCCAGTGTAAGACACTAAATAGCCCGGCGAGCCATTACTTACCGTCACTTTGATGGAGCCATTATTCAATCCGCAACTGGCGGCTGTGGCTTCTAAGGTGCTATTAATGTTGCACGAAGACGTACAATTGACCGTAAGTGCATAATTGGATGTTGCACCATTGTAGCCATCTACCACTACATAGTAGGTGCCTGGTTGTAGGAAAACTGAAATTTGTTCGTTGCTATTACCTGAGCTTTCGCTGAAATTGATACAATCGCCGCGATTGCAAGAGCGCAACAGGAACAGTTCGAGGTTAGCGGAAAGTCCGGTAAGATTGATCGTAACCTGCCCAGCTTGGGTAATCGTGAACGTATGGACTACTTCTGGTCCGTTATTTTCGACGTTGTAAATATTGCCACAACCGTAGAGCGAGACATTATCGTGTCCATTGAGGTTAGAGCCATAGTAAGTTTGCCCACAGGTCAGTTGCACCGCATCTCTACAATCAAGGTAACCGCAGTTGACTTCCAAGCGATACTGCCCAGCGCTGGGCCCGTCCACGATTAAGTAGTAGGTACCAATGGGCGCATTTTCTAATACCAAGCCTTCGTTGTTGGTTTGGCTGTTGTTGGTTGTACTGGATTTGAGGCAAGTTAGCTGGCCACAGTTAGCTGCTAACAAGAAGATGTCGAGGTCAAGCCCTGGTGTAATAATCTCCAGACCGACCTGCAAATCGCCAGCGGTTGTCTTGTTGATGACGTACACCCGCTCCGGCCCTGGATAGCTTTTATTGCTACAAGGATAGTTGTTGATATTATTGCCTGCGTCGGTTGTGGATTCATGCGGTAGGAAGTTGCCACAATCAAGCGGAACAGCTTTGTTGCACCATGCCGAGGCCGTGCCGCACGGTCCGGGCGTAGTGGAGGTGACCCCTGCAGCCGCTGCAGCCGCTGCATTCGTGTAAGTTTGACCGTTACAACCGCAAACCGGTTGATATACATTTGGAATGTTGGCATTCGGCTTGATCTGTGCCGGATTAATGCAGGAACTCGCACAGGAACCCCTTGTATAGGAACGAATACCATTGGCTTCTGCCGTGCAGGCATTGGTGTAGGTGATCCCATTGCACCCACACACCGGATCGGAAACCTGCGGACAAGTGGTGGTGATGACTCTGGTAATAGGATTGAGTACGGCAAACCCATTCGTCACCACATAATTTGGATCATAGCAGTTGCTATTATTGCCGCATGGCCCAGCCGTAAAAGATACAACACCAGCTTTAGTTGCTTCGCAGGCATTCGGGTACGTGATCCCATTGCAACCGCATACAGGTTCGTACACCGCCGCACAGGTAGCATTCGGGTTCATCTGCGCGGGGTTCACGCAACCAGAGAAGCAAGTACCTTCGGTGTAGGTGGTTACGCCGGCAGCTTCTGCATAACAACTGTTTTTATATACCTTCCCATTCTTACCGCACACAGGTGCAATCACATCGGGGCAAGGACCAACCGTACCACCGCCACCATTGCCGCCGCCGCCTCCAGATACAGTGCCCGGCTTAACGATCACTTCCGTTTCGACAAGCGAAAGCGGTAGGGTTTCCATGGTATTATCAATAATTTTTACCTGTTCCAGCTTCAGCTTCAAAGATTTATTACTGGAGGTGGGATTCAGCAATACCAATCCAAACTTACCCAGCAACCCCTCGCCAGAGGTAGTGACTTGGTTGGTCCGGGTAATCACAAACGTCAGTTTACCATTGGCATGATCACGTTTAATGAAAATCTGCGAATTATTGCCCTGTGGGTCTGGCCAGAAATTCGTTGTCTTTTCAAATACGACAGCTCCATTCGACACCATCGTCGGATCGTAGGATATTGTAAAGGTTACCCCATAAAAGCGATTAATGCGAAAGCGCGTACTGCCCAAGGCCACATTAATATCCACGCGGGTGCCAGCGTCCACAGTTTGACTGAGTGCCGTGATCTGCAAAGGCGTTGTATTGGTTTGCGTCGGGCTGTAGGTGTCCGGCTGCAAAATACCGTGCGTTTTGCCGAAATGAGCATCCAATGCACTTGCTAAGTCCATATTATTAATGACGCCATCGCCATTAGCATCGGCATAAGCATAGTTGATCCCATCCGGAAAATTCATTGCCCAAACGGATGGCATCGGCTGCGGCTGCCAGTTAGCGCTGGATGATGACCGAGGCGCCCCGGTGCGTCCATTCGCCATGCCCCAGTATAAAACATCTATGCCATTGACCTGCCCATTGTTATTAATGTCGCCTGGCCAAATGGTTTGCCCTGCCATTTGCGTACCAAGCAGCATACAAATCAGGAGCGCGTGTAGTGTAAAAAATCTGCCCATAGTAGAAATTCTTTTTGGATTATGACTTTATTTGAATGTTCAAGTAACGAAATATTAGTCCACAATGTGCATTCTTTTTGAATGACATAGCAGTTATGTCCTATGGCTTACGCCGAATAGGGTAGTAAATTTGTTACAGGATGCGGTAGTGCAATTAGCAAGGGTATATCACCGCATTGCTATTCAACGGGTAGATTGGAAATTATCGTGGCTTGTTTTCGATTAGAAGGGTTGTTGAAATCAAGCGATTTTATAATCATTTTGTAAAGATAGTACTTTTTTTGACGTCAACAATGCTTTGCACAAAAATTATTTGTTCATCGTTCATTATTTTATTTTCCGGATTTCGTGTTTTAACTTCTTTCAATGCGCAATCTTTTGATTAAGAACAGAAAACAAGCACCTCCCAACGGGTGACGTAAAAACGGTGTTACAACATGCGTTGGCTGCTCATCTTTACAAGGTATTGAATGCATAAATGCTGTAATCCTGCGCTAAAGGTTTCGCTGATGCTACTGCCTCTGCACAATTCGGTCTGGTTGGATAGAACATTTCGCTTACCTTTGCATTGTTAAAATGGAAAGACAATAGGAAAACAGAATGCCACTTGGCTATGCAAAAAAATAAAATACTGAATGACCCCGTTTATGGCTTTCTGAGCCTCCCCTATGGTATCGTTTTTGATCTGATCGAACATCCTTATTTTCAGCGCTTGCGCCGCATCAAACAAACCAGTCTCACGCATTACGTATATCCAGGTGCTTTGCATACGCGCTTTCATCATGCATTGGGTGCTTTGCACCTCACCAATCAGGCGATAGAAGTGCTGCGCAACAAAAATGTGGACATCAGCGATGAAGAAGCCGACGGGCTACGCATGGCTATTTTGTTGCATGATATTGGGCACGGGCCTTTTTCGCACACTTTAGAGCATACCCTTATTGGCATCCCGCACGAGCGGCTCTCCTTGCTGTTCATGCAACGCCTCAATGACGAATTTGGAGGTAAACTGAATGTGGCTATACAGATTTTTCTCAATGCGTACCCCAAAAAATTCTTACATCAACTGGTGTCGGGTCAATTGGATATGGATCGAATGGATTATCTCAACCGCGATAGCTTCTTTACGGGGGTGTACGAGGGTGTGATTGGATATGACCGCATTATTAAAATGCTGGCGGTACAAGATGGCGAACTGGTAGTAGAAGAAAAAGGAATCTATTCCGTTGAAAAATTTCTTATCGCCCGCCGACTCATGTATTGGCAGGTTTATTTGCACAAAACTGTACTCGCCGCTGAACAAATGCTTGTGCAGGCCCTGCGTCGCGCGCGTGACTTGGTACAAAGCGGATTGCCGCTACCGGTAGCTGATAACTTAGGGCTTTTCTTGCATCATCATTTTACAGAAAACGACTTTGCCGCCCAGCGTGATGAGCTATTGGATCACTTTGCCGACCTGGATGATTACGATATCATGTACGCCCTGAAAGCATGGCGCCATGCGAATGACCCCTTATTAGCTTTCTTGTCTAAATCGCTCATTAACAGGCGATTATTCAAATTAGAACTGCGTAACGAACCCTTCGACCGGCCCTATGTAGAAGCCGTCCGCGACCGCGTGCGCCAGTACAACGCCTTTCCGGCGGATCAATTATCTTATTTGGTATTTGAAGGCAAAGAAACCAACAGCGCTTACAGCACCTCTAAAGATGAAATCAAAATTTTGCACAAGGACGGGCGCGTGCTACCAATGTCCGCCACTGCTGATTATGGCATCCAATCAAAAATTGTAACCAAGTACTACCTCTGCTATCCTAAACCATTGGGTACCATCTAATCTTGGAAAGCTATTTTCCGACAATTCCCTGTTTTTCAGAAGCCTTTCTACAATTTTTCGTGTACATTTGACATTATTAGTTGGAAAAATTATAACCTCCGAACAACTCGATACCAGACCAGCTACAACATTGTAATATGCACCAGGAATATCAATTTATGGCAGCCTGCATACTCCCTGCCGAACTGTCGGATGAGTTCTTCGACCTGCTCTCTTACCAAGATGTAGTAGTCAATAAATACTTAGCCCAAGGAAAATTGATTCACTATGCTCTGTCCTTAGATAATGCTCGCCTCTGGGCTTTGTTCAGCGCCAACTCAGAATTAGAAGTCCTCGAAATGCTCCGCGAGTTTCCGCTCACTCGATTCCTTCAGGTAGAAATAAGCCTGCTCACCACTTATGCTACCTTAAGCGTAGCGACGCCCAGCTTTTCCATGAACTGAATACCTGCAAGCAACCCCGCTTGGCTACTGCTGCCCACCGCCAATCGGAATCCGCTTCCGCTTTTTGGGAAATAGATTTTTTTGATAACTTTAGCCCTGCGTTTTAAGCGTAGCAACAAGCCCCTTTAATATGATTTACGATTTGCGAAGTCCAATTTTCGATTTCGTAAAACATTGAAAAACAAGCTTTTGAAAATAAATACGCCATCTTTAATTGAAAAGAGTATAATTCCTAACAAGCAAAAATCATGCGCGCGTGTTAAGCCTCTTTCGTACCAATCAACTTTTGTTTAGCTTACTGCTCATTTTTTATGCGGCTGCTTTGCATATCGCTGCCTTCATCACCGAGACGAATTGGCACCCAACGAGCTACGGCATCTTGAGTGCTTGGCTTTACGACTGGCTACCGCACCATACCCCGCTGGCGCATAGCATCGTGGTGCTGCTGTTGGTCATTCAGGCTACGGCGCTCAATGCCATTGCAGCTATGCATCGCTTCTCTGATAACGTTACACTTTTTCCGGGGCTTTTTTATATTCTTATTGCCAGCGCTATTCCAGAGTTTCTACAACTTTCGCCGCTTCATTTTGCCAATACCGCCCTACTGATTGCGATCTCAGAAATGATGAAAATATATAAAAAGCCGGCTTGTGCCGATAATATTTTTAATATCGGCTTTTGGGTAGCGGTGAGTAGCCTTTTTTATCCATCTTACCTAATTTTTGTGCCGTTTGGGCTAATCGGATTGAATAATCTGCGGGCATTCAACTTACGCGAATCGCTCATTCTTCTGAGCGGTGTGGTAGTACCTTATTTACTAACGGGTACGTTTGCCTTCTGGACGGACCAGCTTGAGTGGTTGATGGATCTGCAAGTCATGCAAGCTTTTGCGCTATTTGGCTTCCTACCAGTGCAAGATGTAGTAGAGGCTTATTTTAAAATAGCTTTTGTGGATTTATTTTTGCTTACCGCAATTCTAAGCTACGGCGCCTATTTGTACAAAAAAAACATCCAGGTGCAGAAAAAAATTAGCTTGCTGTATTGGGTGTTGCTGCTTGGCGGGCTGACGTTAACGATTCAGGCAGGTATCCAGCTTGACCATATGCTAATTCTGGCCATTCCTCTGGGAATTATGATGGCGCTCAGTTTTTTGAATATCCGCCCACATTGGGCCGAAACGCTGCACTTTTTCATACTGCTGGTGGTGTTTTTCTTTCAATACCGACAGTTTATCTTACCAGAATGATTACAGACTATTTTTAATGCCTTGTTTTTCAGCCTTTTATATAAATAGAAAATATTTTAATCCATATCCGGCCGCAGGTCGAACAGTTGCCGCAGTTGGTCTAAAGCAGGGTTGTTTTCGCGCATTTTAAGATACACTTCTTTGACGCCTAAGGGTTTCTGCATTTTGGGGGCTTCCGCTTGTTTTTCGCTACGACGAATATGAAACGTCAGGTCGGTACGATGAAAATATTTTCTGATATATTCCATCAAACCCGATTCTTCCCGAATAGCATTCTCTGCCAGTGCCGTGCGCGCGGTCACGCGGACTTCCGCATTGTCCAGCGCCAATTCGGCATCCTGTAGCAGCATTTTGGTGGATTCGTGCTCCTCGCTTTGCTCAATATATTGCTTCCAAACCTCATCCAACGCCTCCAAGGTGAGTGCCGGCGCATCTGGCTTGGCACCAAGATTTCCCTCCGCTCTCGTCGCCTCAATCATGGCGTCCAAATCTAAGGTTGGCATCTGCCGCTTGTCGCCATTGCGCGCCCGCTCGGATAGAGACGCGGGGCGGGTGCTGCTGTTTTGCTCGTCTATGCCGTTCATCTTGGGCACTTCAACTTGCAAATGCAGTAGCACTTCATCGCTCGGTTGTGCTGCCACTACCTCTACATCAGGCTTTTTTTTTTCTTCAGCCTCCGCTTCTGGTTGCCGCATCCATTGCACTGCCCGATTAATATGTGTCATTTTTATCAAAGCCAGCTCTACGTGTAAGCGTTTGTTGCGGGCATTTTTATACTCTACATCGCAATTATTTGCAATATTTAAAGCCGTCAGTATGAAAGTTGTAGGCGTCATTTGCGCCTGTTTAAAATACCGTGCCTGTAGGGTGTCGCTTACCTCCAGCAGCGTGTGTGTTTGCTCGTCTTGGCAGACTAAAAGATTGCGTAAATGCTCGGATAAGCCGTTGATAAAGAGTTCTGCATCAAAACCTTTGCTCAGAATGTCATCAAAAATAAGCAGCACCCGCGATACATCTTCCAACAGAAAGGCATCCACCATGCGAAAATAGTAGTCATAATCGAGCACATTTAGGTTAGAGATAACATCCTGGTACGTAATCCGTTTGCCGGAAAATGCCACGATTCGATCGAATATAGACAGTGCATCGCGCAGGGCACCATCGGCTTTTTGTGCAACAATGTGCAGCGCATCCGACTCTGCTTCAATATCTTCTGTATTACAAATAAATTGCAAATGATTGGCTATATCGGAAGGTTGAATCCGACGGAAGTCATAAATTTGGCAACGCGACAGGATGGTCGGAATAATTTTGTGCTTTTCGGTGGTTGCCAATATAAATATGGCGTAAGAAGGCGGTTCTTCCAATGTTTTCAGAAAAGCGTTGAATGCCTGCTGCGACAGCATATGCACCTCATCAATAATGAATACCTTGTATTTTCCTTGCTGCGGCTGGAAGCGCACTTGCTCAATGAGTGCCCGAATATGTTCTACCGAATTATTGGAAGCAGCATCCAGTTCGGTGATATTGAAAGCGGCATTTTCATTGAAAGATTTGCAGGAACTGCATGTATTGCAAGGCTCGAACTCGGCACTCGGATTCTGACAATTGAGCACCTTCGCCAGAATGCGCGCGCAAGTTGTCTTGCCTACGCCTCGCGGACCGCAAAACAAAAAAGCGTGTGCCAACTGACCGCTCTGCAAGGCATTTTTCAGGGTGCGGGATACATGCTCCTGCCCTACTACATCCTCAAAGCGATTGGGGCGGTATTTTCGAGCCGATACAACGAAGTTGCTCATTATGTCAAGTTAGGCGAATTGCATCTAAATACCTGATTAACAGCTATTTAGCCACATTCGATTGTTTTTTGTTTTTGAATCAAACTTCAAATTTACAAAATAGCCCGACAGGAACCCTGGTGCGAAGCGGAAAAATCCGTCTATCACGTATTAAGATGTCGTTTAACAATCGTAAAGCGCTAAAAATCAAAAACTTACACTTTTTTACTAATCTCGAATCACGATACCCTTATCAAAAGAAGGGATTATTTACCAACTTGATAGTCGCTAAATGACTATTCACTTTTTGTTATGTTGTATGAATATACATTATAAAAACACCCTATTTTTTATAACATTATCCTAAAATACGAAGCGTCGGTGAAAAAAAATACACCGACGCTATCGAACGTGCAGGTTTTGGCAAATTTTACTAGACCTTATGCAGCGCTATTTGGCACGTTGCATCACCATTTTTTCGGTATTGCCGCGGCCCGGGCAATCATCTTTTACAAGCGTGGCGGTGAGCGTGTCGCCATTGATTTCAATGGTGTAAACACCTTTTTGCTCTGAAGGGCAGGAATAAGCGCCCTCGACATCCCACATCGTGAACTGATTACCATCCATCGTGTATTTACCTTTCACATCAGCGGAGCCTTTGTTACCAAAGTCCACCGAGTAGCTATCGCCCGTAAAACTCATTTTCAGCACGATTTGACTTCCATCTTGATCGGTGTAATTGTATAGCCAATCGCCGGCAATCGAATTTTGGGACATAGCTGCGAGCGGCAGCAGGAAAAGCAAGCCGAGCAGTAATTTGAAGCTTTTTTGCATAATCTTGAATTTTGGGTTTTAAATAATTGTTGTAAAAGTACGCAATTTTGGCAACAATAAATCTCTTTATCGCTTGATTTTCAATATTTAGCATCTTACGGAGAGATATTGATACCAATCGGCAGTTGCGTATTGGGGCTACGGGTTTAGTAGCCAGATTATTCGCGGCTTCAAAATAATTTTTGCGGTTTAAAGAAGTTGGGGGTGATAGGTGATGGTATCTCGTCCTGGCATCTAATTTCCATCGTCTGTTATCTAATTAATTCAAGTTGCGAATAATTAAACAAGTTGTTCAACAGTATAAGCACAAATGAAAAGGACGACCTTCAAAAGAAAACCTTGTGGCGTTACGGCGTGAATTTTCAAAGGAAACAGATTCAAGATTTCAAAGAAAGTAGTTTCAATTCTTTGGTAGTCCTCCAAATATTTTATTTGCCACTATAATTTGAACACCAGAGCATTACATTTGTAGCACTACCGAATTAGTTAGTTATTTATGAAAATTGGTATTAATACCCAAAAATACTTGGCAGCCAGAGACTTAGCTGCGGAAAAACAGTTGTAATAATCAATGCGACCAACATAGCAAAAAATAAAGGCAATAAAGGTTTTATTACTTTTTGAATAGTGGTGCCTGCCACACTTACGCCTACAAACAGCACTGAGCCTACCGGCGGCGTACACAGCCCAA